>JAYEOF010000051.1:0-10446 GCA_034722695.1 Campylobacterota bacterium | reverse complement strand
GAGTGAGTGAAATACTCTTTATCTTCAAGTTTAGCACCTGAGAATTTTGCTTTTTCTGCATTGATGATCACTACATAGTCACCACAGTCTACGTTTGGTGTAAATGATGGCTTATGTTTACCTCTAAGAAGTGTTGCTACTTCAGTTAAGATACGACCAAATGTTTTACCATCTGCATCGATCAAAACCCAGTCACGTGTTACGTCAGCAGGTTTAAGAACTGATGTTAATTTCATGTTGAATCCTTGTAAAAATGAGAGCCTTAGCTCTTTTGTGGAGGAATAATACCCAGTTAACCTTAAAATTTATTTAAATTAAGATTAACTTAAGGTTAAGCGTTCGATTCCTTTATCTAAAAGATATACAATCATCCCTTCCGTTTTTTTTCCTGTGATATTAGCTATAGCTTTTTGATAATAACTTACTTGATCTTGATGTTTTAAAGCATACTTTTTTGAACTCTTATAATCAATAACTAAACAGTGATCATCATACTCCAAGAGTAAGTCTATCTGTTTGAGTTCTCCCTCAAAACTCAGTGACTGCTCTTTACTTATTGTTGCTCCGTCAAGTATCTCCTGAAACACTTTATCTTCTATCAAATTTTTAATACGATGTTCTATCTGTCCTATACTCTCAGTAGCCAATAACTGTCCATAACGATTCTGTAATGAGATCATCGCCGTTCTTAAACTACTCTCAGTAAAACTACCCAGCATCTCTAAAGCATAATGCAAGGCTGTACCGAACAAGATAGCATCATAGTCTTTCTCTTCTTCATCTGTGTTTTTGCTAACTTCCTGTGTCCCATAGTTAGAAATTACAACCAAAGAAGTTTTCTCCTGCTCTTTCTCAACGCTCAACGCTGAACGCTCAACGCTCAATGTGCCAAGTCTCATTGCTCCCATCCCTATTTCATCAAATATAGAATCTTTGGGCTTTTTGATCACGATCAAACCTTCTACTGCCCGCGTCAAAGCCACATAAAGCACATTTTTTCTATCTTTGAGCGCAGAAGTTTTTCTCTCTTCCATGATAGATGCATACTCTGGATCAAAATTTTCTCTGCCTTTAGTACGATACAGTATTTTATCTATAAACAAATTATCATTATAATGGTATATAAGTGCAGCCTTATCACTATTTGGACGTGTGAGCTTGTCCAGCAAGATAACATACTCAAATTCCAGTCCTTTAGATCCATGGATCGTCATGATCTTCGCACCGTGTACTGTATTGGAAGCTACCGAGATACTGGAAGTTCCAAACTCTTTGATAAATGTTGGTATATCTGCAAAACCTGATGCAAACTCCAAAAGCTTCAGAATGTTCAGATCACTATCAAAATACCCAAATTCCCGGACAAGTCTATCAACTACTTGCAGAGGAGACATAAAAGCAGAAAACCAAGTTGTATCTACTTCATCCAAAGAGCTACCCACTTTTAAAAGCAATGCCTGTGCATCTATCCTCTCACCATAAAACAGATAAGAGACCATCGAAACCAGTGCTGCTATCTTTGGCATATTTTTCAAAGAACTTGAGGTTTTTAAGAGTGTGTGTATCTTCTCAGCTTGACAAGCCTCTTGTAATATTTGTCCATCTTTATTGGTACTGACCAAAAAAGCAATATCATCCACATGTACACCCAAGTCCAAAAGTCTTTTGGCCTGTTTGACTGCATCATCTATGAGCTCTTCTGATTCTAAAACCTCTACATAGCCTTCAGATACACCTTCTTTACTCTTTTGAGGGGCATAGCCTTCCATAATAGGTTCAAACCATCGATTGACTTGCTCTACTACATTTTTGGAACTTCTGTAGTTCGTATCCATCTGTTCAATTTTAACACCATAGTTCTCAGCCACTTTATCGAACAGCTCTTCTACACCACCACGGAAACGATAAAGTGACTGCTTGGTATCACCTACATAAAAGAAAGATTTAAACTCACTCTGTCCGTGTCCTGAAAATATTTCATCTATGAGTGGTTGGAGAAGCAAGAACTGTAAAGTCGAAGTATCTTGAAACTCATCAAGTAGTATATGTTTGAATTTCGAATCTATCTTGAAATATAAGAACTCTTTGGAGATACTCTCATGTAAAAGCCTATAGGTAAAATAGCTCAGATCATCAAAACTAAGTACACCTGAGGTTTTAGCATTGGTAATATTTGCATTTCTATAGTAGTCATAAATAGTAAAAAGATGATGCAATACAATAGACTCTTTGGCTTTTGTCCAAAGTAGCAATTCTTGCTTTATGAAAGCATAAAGTCCTTCTATTTCATTATTGGCAACTTTTTTAAACCATGAATGCTCAACTAAAGTCTCTTTTTCAAAAAGTTTTTTTCCAAAAAGTTCTTTGACACTCTTGGTATCAAATTGTTTTACAGCTCTATCGGCTGCATCTGCATCCATTAATGCTTTAATGATCTTTAATCTAAGTAGTTCTATCTTCTCTTCCAGTTGAGATACAGAAAGATGACTCTCTTCTTGCTCTGGCAACAGAGGATCCACTTTATAAAAGTTTTGCATCAGATCAAAGATCTTTCCAAAACGTTTATCTTCTATGTCCATTGCAAGCTTCACTAAACTAGAAAGTAAACCTTGGGCTTGTACTTCATTTAAAAAGTGTTTTTCCAATTCATCTTCACCCTGTTCTTTGGTCACAAAATCAGGTTCAAGCCCCAACTCCAAAGAGGCAGAACGCAAGATAGAAGAGAAAAAGCTGTCAAGTGTCACAATGTAAGAACTGGAAGCTAAAAATCTAGCTAACACTTCAGGCTGTTTAGCCAAAAGTGCTTCACGAGAAAGTCCAGTCTGCACACATATAGCATCTGTAAATGCCTCATTACTTTTATCGGCCAATCCACGCAAAGAGTCCACTACTCTCTGACGCATTTCGGCTGCTGCTTTGTTGGTAAACGTAGCAGCCAAAATGGAACCAGGAGATTCACCCATGAAAAGCAAAGATATGTATCGAACTGAAAGTGCAAAAGTTTTCCCTGAACCCGCTGAAGCAGAGTAGGCTAAGAATGGTTTAAAACTCATAAATACTCTCCTCTCTCACACATCAAAGTAAATTCGCAGTACTTACATTTCTGTAAGTCTTCACACTTTTCAGCCACAAAGCTCTTGGTCTGTTTGAGTTCCACAATATGTTCAAAGAGTAATTCATTTTTTTCTTCCAGTACGGTGATCTCTTCAACTTCTCCATTTTCAAATATCTTTAAAAAAGCAAGGTTGATGTTTTGATATTTAGCTTGTAGCATTTGCTGATAAATACTCATTTGAAAGTCTGTAAGCTTTTCCAGATTCTTCGTTTTATTGGCTTCTTTGGTTTGTCCACTTTTATAGTCCAGTACAAGCGTATCTGTAGTATTTTGATCTATGCGGTCTATGCGACCTTTGAAACGGAGACCACCTATCTCACCCTGGAACTCTTTTTCTCTCTCAACTACTTTCCAGTCTGCTTTAAAGTGCTCTATCTGGGAGCTGACAAAACCTTTTAGCTTCTCTTTCCAGAGTAGTTTTTGATACGCTATTTTAGCATTGTCAAAAGGCAGCAATGTATCTAAAAGAATATCCATATTTTTTTGCATCTCTTCTTTGCTGTCGTAACTCTCTTTTTCTCTATGTAAATGGTCTAAAAGCGTATGTAAAAATGCACCTTCATTTAGCTCATCTTCTTTCTTCGCACTTATCTTTTGTATATAACGATAATAATACTTACGCTTACACTCCAAATAAGTTTTCAGCCTCGATGCAGACCATACTATATCATGTGCATTAAAATGATCTACAATAGGATCTTCCTCTATAACAAGTTGTGAGGGTTGGTCGTAAAGCAGATCGAATTGTCCTTGTATCTGTACTGCACTATCCAGTCCCAATTCATAGAGAAACTTTGATGGAAGTTTATTATCACTTTTACTGTAGATAATGACACTCTCTTTAGCTTGTTCAAGTAAGCGCTTGTAGTACTGCTTCTGTAAAGCTTCTCTGTCATTTTTTGTAGGGAGATTCGCAAAGGCTCGGACAGAAGAGTTGAGAAACTGGTCTTTACTTGACGTGGCAGGCACAATACCTTCGTTAAAATCTACAATAACAACACCTTCAAAATTTACACCTCTGGTTTCAAGTACACCCATGACAGTAATGAGTCCCCCTCTAACATCATCTATAGTTATCTGAGAAAGTGCTTTTAACCATAAGAAAAGCCACTCTTTTTGGCTTAATTCCTGTCTGTCAAATATCTTCAAAAAGTGCAAATACTTCTCTTGTACACGTTCACTCTGTTTCTCTTTTTTCTCTCCATCGACCAAAGGAGTGTCCAATAATGCCAATCCATCAATAGATGAGAAAAACACATCTACACTACATCGTTTTTCAGGTGTCAACTTCTCTACATCATCAAGGTTAAAGCCGTAGCGTTCCAGCAAAAATTTACTATCAGCATCAAAATTTTGCCAATGAGCATAAAGTGCTTCAAGTGATTTATAGATGCGTCCTTTACTGTAATCATATCCCATCGCAAAGTTTAGGTTATTGTGTGTATCAAAAAGGGTAAAGTGTTCTTTAAAACTCTCATCAGGCAAGATAAGTACTATCTCTTCAGGAGCTATGCCGTCGTTCACCATCTGCTCTATCTGTGCAAAGGCAAGTGCTATCTGTTCTTCTTTTTCTTCCACGGAAAATACCCTGGCATTTATTTTTGCATCATTATTGATTGTGGAGATCAACTTTTTATCTGTCATAGAAAAACTAACATGTGTATGATCAGGCAAAACAATTCCCATAGACTCAAACCGTTCTTGCATCTTTATGTTAAACTTTGAGGTTGTGTAGCGTATGGTCAACTGTACCTGCTGTGCAACGTTTTCTAAGAGTTCTAACTCAAAACGACTCAAATACCCTTCTAAATGAATTTCGATGCTTTCATAGCCATCCAAAAACCCCTCATTCAGTTTATATGTAGTGGGGATAAAGACTTTATCTGTAAAACCTTTCAGATCAAGTAACTTTTTATAGTTTTCTAAAAGTCTCTCCAGTATAGAAAGATGTGTTTCAAACTCTGCGTATGCATCTGCTTGGGCCAAAACACCAAAGTCTACCTGTTCCCCTGCCAGCTCTTCAAAAAATTTAAACAGGATATCACTTTTTGTAAAAAAACGCACCAAAGAGAGATCTACTTTCAGATCTTCAAAAGCTTGAAAACTGGCTGCTTCACGTAACAGCAATATCCGCTGTAAAGGATCGATCTGTGTTTTATCTTCTAAGAGAATAGCACGCTGTTCGAACTCATCCATACGCATAAGTGCAGGTAGAAAACCATCTTGCTCTTTATGCTGTGAACTTACTGTTCTTAAGGCTCTTGATGTGGGGTAAATGTGGAGTTGATTCATGAGAGATAGTATAGCATAGTAGTGGTAAATCGTAGGGTGGATATAATCCACCACACGCACTTCAGCTATACAAGTATAAGGTGGATTATATCCACCCTACGGAGTTTTATTCCGGTTTTAAGTACGCAGCTGTTTCAGAGTAACCTATGGTTTCTCCAACTTTTGCTCTTAACTGTAGTGTATATCTACCTGGTTTACTGATATTGATATCAGTGATTTGAAATTTACCATCAACGAATGGAATATTTTCAACCAATTGATCCTCTTTTATACTATGTGGCTGAGTCAATAAAAAGGTTACATTTGCGTCTTTTATGGCAGTACCGTCTTTTGCTTCAATAGTGTAGTTGAATACGTTCAGACCCTGCGCCAGTTTTACATTGTCAACATCTTTACGATTACTATGGATATTATCTTTCATCTCCATAGTCTCTACATCCTTGATGTTGATCGTATAGTGTTTGTCAAATGCGATCTTTCTTTCCATGATCTCATTGATATTCATATCTGCTATCTGATACTTTAACATATACTGATTTGATTCTTGTACCGGCATAGAGGAAGCAGACTTCACTGTCCAGTAACTCAATGTGATACCTAGAGCAAGAAAGCCCAATATCATATGCGGCCAGTATGTTTTTTCTTTATTGTTTGCCATTTTTTATCCTCATATATAGTGGTCTGAATATAAACATCCAAAAGACCAATAGAGCACCGATCATTACGATAACTCTTAAAACTGAAACGATGATTTCAGTTTCATTGGGAAGTGTAGTAGTCATTTCAACATTTTTCGAAGAAGCGATCTGATCTGCCAACTCTGAAAATCCCTGCACTATACCAATATTAAATTTATCTTCTTTTGTATTTTTATCTTGTACTGCTACTACATCGATCGTTGCATCCATTACATCACTCTTATCATATAGTTTTGCTAACCCTTTAGACGAAGGGATGAGTGCTACTCTTCCTTTTGTTTCAGATTTAGCAGTAATGATTGCATTGGGTGCAAATATCAGCATAACATATGGCTTGCTCATGTTATCTTCGTACTTCTTGCTATATGTGACTAAATTGAACTTTTCAGGAAAATTCTCATTAGTTGCAACGACATAACCATTTATAGCGGTTTTTTCAAAGAGCTCATCTCCCATTTCTTCAATTAGTTTTGAAGCTTCTGGATTTAAAAGGTCGTTTTTGAGAATATGCGTTGCGTTTAGTAGAAGTGGAAGTAACAAAGCAAGCAAGGCGAACCTTACTTGAACTTTGAACATAGTTTATCCTATAAAAAGGTGATTAGGTGTAAGTACTGCCCATAGTGTATAAGCAGCAAATATAACCATACTCCATCCCAATACTTTATCCATAATTGTAATCATTATTTATCCTTTATGAATTACTTAGCATCTTTAAATGCAAAGTTTGCATTGTCTGTACTATTTGCTTTTACATTCTCCAAACTACCTGTGATAGGTGTTGGATCATAGAAGTTACTTGCACTGCCTTGTTGTACGCCAATACCCCATGCTGTCAAGAAAGCAAGAATACTCAACAAAAGTACAGTTGCTATCAACATACCAGTTACACCATGGAGGCCAAAAACGCCTCTATTTGTATTTTCTGCCATCTTTTATCCTTTCAAAGTTGCGATATAAGCTGAAAGCGCTTTGATCTGTACAGGCGTCATTCTATCATGATATGCCGGCATAGTACCAAGTGCACCTTTTTTACCATTTTTAATAACATTACCTACAAGTGTTTCGTCATATGATGTAAGATCTGGAGACATTCCTGCCATACCTTTTCCATCTGCACCGTGACAAGATGCACATGCAGCAAATGATGCAGGCTGTTCACCCTTCATACCACCGGCAATATATACTGCAATTGCTTCAGCATCCGCACCTTGAGCCATCATTGGTGGCATCGCACCCATCGGGTAACCCAATTGGTTTGAACCTTTTTCTATCACATCAAGTACCTGCGCTTTGCTCATTCTGCCTGTAAAGTCATGCGCTTTACCGGAAAGACCATCACCAGTTGTACCATGACATGGTGCACACTGTACCAAGAAGATAGATTCACCCATTTGTGTTAGTGTAGCAGCATCTGCATTATTATGTACAGACTCGAATTTAGTATTATATGCAATTACTTCTTCATTATATTGACCGATCTGACTAAACGCATTGACCGGGTATCCTGAGATCATATACCACATAGCCCAAATCGCTGTACCTAGCCATGAGTATGCCCAACCACCTGGAAGTTCATTTTTATACTCACCGATACCATCCCAATTATCGTCACAAAGTTCTCCACCTGCTGTATCTGTTTTCATCTTGTTGATATAACTGATAGATACACCTACTGTCAGTACTGCAATCGCTACAGCACCGATCATTGTAATCATATTGATAGGATCACTCAGATCAATGTTCATCGAGTTAACTACATAAATCGTAGCACCGATAAGCACTGCTGCAAAGAGAAGTCCTTTTATCATTAACGCATTCATTTATCTTGCTCCTTTTTTTCATCACTTGGTGTTGTAAAACTAGTATCTATAGGTTTGCTGTCGATCTCATCATCTAAAGCAATATTACCTAACTTTTCATAGTCCTTTTCACCCTTTTTTTCACTTCTATAGAGATATATAATATACCAATACAATACCACCACTAAGAAAATGGTCATAAAGAAACTGGCATAGCCTTGAAGTTCTCTAATATCCATTTTTTCTGCTTACTTCAATCTATTCATATATGCAATAAGGGCAACTACTTCAGGAACATTACCTGCAGCAACTGCTTCTTTAACATCTTTGTTTTTCATATCAGCAGCAATTTTTTCGGCTTCTGCCAATACTGCTGGCTTATGAGCTTCCCAAGCTGCTTTAGTACCTTGAATTTCATCACCATATGGTGTTGCAAATACATTTTTAACTGTAACCGCTTCAGCATATGCTGTTTCAAGATCCGCAATATTAGTAAACTGATGTTTATATGCCGGCATAATTGTACCAGGTACTACATCTGTAGGCTCCCACATATGATTTTCATGCCAGTCTGTCGTACGGTAATTACCGATACGGTGAAGATCCGGACCTGTTCTTTTTGAACCCCAAAGGAATGGTCTATCATATGCATATTCACCAGAGAGTGAATACTGGCCATACCTGTCAGTTTCAGCTTTAAATGGACGAATCATTTGTGAATGACAAGCAATACATGCATCTTTTTTATAAACTTCTTTACCAGCTAACTCAAGTACAGTATAAGGCTTAAGCCCTACTACTGGTCTTGATGCTTCTGCAAAGTTAGGCAGGATCTCAATAAGACCTGCAAACGCTATAACCAAAAATACTCCTACAGAGAAGAAGAACGGATTTTTTTCTAACCAATGAAACATAACCTACCTCCTTATGCCATAGGTGATCTAAACTGTGGTTCTTCTGTTAATTCTCTAGAAGAAGTCATAGTTTTATACATATTGTAAGCGAACATTATGAAACCAGTAAGGTATAGTACACCTGAAAGGGCTCTTATCGCATAGTAAGGGTGAAGTACTGTAACTGTATCGATGAAGCTATACATCAAGTTACCATACTCATCAACTGCTCTCCACATCATACCTTGTGTGATCCCTGCGATCCACATAGAGGTAAAGTAAAGAACAACAGCTGTTGTTTGAATCCAGAATTGTGCTTCAAGTAGTTTTCTAGAGTAAATTTCTCTTTTGAACATTCTTGGAGCCATATGGAAAAGTCCAGCCATAATCATAAATACAACCCAACCAAGTACACCATCGTGAACGTGTCCAGGAATCCAGTCTGTAAAGTGCGCAATTGCATTGACTGATTTGATCGCTTGAATAGGACCTTCAAGTGTTGAAAGCATATAGAATGTAGATGCCAATACCATGAATTTGATCAGTGGGTTTTCAGTTAACTGGTTCCACTCACCTTTCATAGTAAGGAGCATGTTGATCGCTGAACCCCAAGATGGAAGGATAAGTACTACTGAGAATACTGATCCCATAGTCTGCATCCAATCCGGCACCGGAGAATAGAGAAGGTGGTGTGAACCAGCCCAAAGGTAAATGAACATTAACCCCCAGAAAGAGAGAAGTGACAATTTATAAGAATAGATCGCTTGACCAGACTCTTTTGGAAGGAAGTAATAGATCATAGCAACGATAGGCACAGTAAATCCAAATGCAACAGCATTGTGACCATACCACCATTGTACAAGTGCATCATTTGTACCTGAGTACATAGACACGGAGTGCATGATATTACCAAGTCCACCAGAAGCGAAGTATGTTGGTACTGACATGTTGTTGAAAAGGTAAAGCATAGCTATCCCTAAGAATGTAGCTATATAGTACCACATAGAGATATAAAGTGCTTTTTCTCTTCTGATACCGATAAGTCCAAAGACAGAGATACCCCAAAGTACCCATATAATTACAATAGCAATATCAAGTGGCCACTCATACTGTGCATATTCTTTAGACTGAGAATAACCTAAAAGAAGACTTATTGTAGCTAAAAGTGCTCCTACAAAGTAGATCCAAAAATGAAGTTTACCAATAAACATCAAAAATTTAGACTCTGCCATAGAAACCTTAAGTACTCTTTGCCCTACATAATAGAATGTGGCAAAAACCCCACTTACTGTAAATCCAAATATAACTGTATTTGTATGAACTGGTCTCAATCTTGAGAATGTACCATATTCACCAAGTAAATAGTTAAGTTCTGGAAATGCCATTTGTGCCGCGATAAGCGTACCAATTAACATACCTAAAAATCCAAACAAAATCGTTGTATAAGTAAACAATTTTGCTACGGAATAATCGTATTCCAATGCTGCGTTTGATTGCATGCATACCCCCTTATAAAAATTATATGTTGTGGAAAAATGACAAAGATGACATTATTTGACAACATTCGCACCAATTATAGGTTTTTTTTTCACATAGAGAGCTTAAAATTCTTGGTCTAAAAAAGATTTGTTAACTGAATGTTAATAAAA
>JAYEOF010000050.1:0-2400 GCA_034722695.1 Campylobacterota bacterium | reverse complement strand
CCGGTAGGCTTCTCAAAAGAGACAGCCACACAGTTAAAATTACTTAAAAAACTATTACTCAAAAAACTTTATAAACATGAAAAAATTGCACGTAAAATGTATGCAGGAAAACAGTGCATTAAAGGACTCTATAAAGCATTCAGAGAAGACAATGATCTACTCCCCCCACACCAAATAGAGCTTTGTGAAGTAAGAAAAAAAGAACGTGTTATCGCAGACTACATCGCAGCCATGACAGACAGATATGCTATGAAAACCTACCATGAGATCTACGGTTTATCTTTGTAAGGTGGGGCATTCATTCCTACTCTCAATACCATTAAGCTAAGAGTTGTTAGTACTTTGGAACCGGATGGCTCTGCCTCCGCCATTCGGGGCTAAAGCCTCCGTTTCCGAAAAAACTAATCCTTAACTTAATGGTATTGAAGTCCACCCTTCGATACAAAATAAACTAAAAATATTTATAAAATCTATACTATAGTAACTTTTAGATATAATCCGCGAAAATTACAGGGTTTTCTACCCCATTTCAGGACATTTTATGCAAAAGATTAAAAACATTGCCGTTATCGCGCACGTTGACCACGGTAAAACAACATTGGTAGATGAACTCCTTCAGCAGTCTGGTACGTTTGAAGCACACCAGCAGGTAGAAGAGAGAGCGATGGATAGCGATGCTATCGAAAAAGAGAGAGGGATCACGATCCTTTCTAAAAACACAGCGATCGTGTATGGTGACCACAAGATCAACATCATCGATACTCCGGGTCACGCCGATTTCGGTGGTGAAGTTGAACGTGTTTTAAAGATGGTTGATGGTGTACTTCTTTTGGTGGATGCACAAGAGGGTGTTATGCCTCAAACTAAATTCGTTTTGAAAAAAGCGATCGCTCTTGGGCTTATCCCTGTTGTTGTTATCAACAAGATCGACAAAGACGGTTCAGATCCGGACAGAGTAATGGACGAAGTATTTGACCTTTTGGTTGCACTTGATGCAAATGAAGAACAACTTGAATTCCCGGTACTGTATGCAGCAGCCAGAGATGGTTATGCAAAATGGGAAATGGAAGATGAAAATAAAGATATGACACCACTTTTTGAAGCGATCTTAACAAAAGTACCATATCCACAGGGTTCACCGGATGCCAATACGCAAGCACAGGTATTTACACTTGACTCTGACAACTTTGTTGGTCGTATCGGTATCACACGTATCTTTAACGGTAAAGTGAAAAAAGGTGATGAGTATCTTCTCGTAAAAGCATGTGGCGCTAAATCTAAATCTCGTATCTCCAAACTTATCGGGTTTAAAGGACTTGAGCGTATCGAGATCCAGGAAGCTGAAGCGGGTGATATCGTTGCTATCGCAGGGTTCAACGACATCGATGTAGGTGATTCTGTATGTGACCCGGTCAATCCGGTAGCACTTGACCCTATGCACGTTGAAGAGCCTACGCTTTCAGTTATCATGTCTGTAAATAACGGACCTTTAGCTGGACAGGAAGGTAAACACGTTACTTCTAACAAGATCAAAGAGCGTCTTGAAAAAGAGATGGAAACAAACATCGCTATGCGTATGGAGCCTCAAGGGGATGCATCATTTAAAGTTTCTGGTCGTGGTGAGCTTCAGATCGGTATTTTGGCAGAGAACATGAGACGTGAAGGTTTTGAGTTTATGCTGGCTCGTCCGGAAGTTGTAACAAAAGAGGAAGATGGTGTGAAGATGGAGCCATTCGAGCACCTCGTAGTAGATGTTCCAGAAGAGTTCCAAGGTGTTGCCATCGAAAAACTGGGTAAAAGAAAAGCAAATATGACTTCACTTACACCTATGCCTGACGGTACAGTAAGACTTGAGTTTGAGATCCCTGCACGTGGACTTATAGGGTTTAGAAATGAATTCCTAACAGACACTAAGGGTGAAGGTATCATGAATCACTCTTACTTAGAGTACAGACCTTACTCAGGTACAGTTGAAAGTCGTACACCAGGTGCACTTGTTTCTATGGATGATGGTGAAGCAGTAGCCTTTTCTATCTTTAACCTTCAGTCACGTGGTACTATGTTCATCAGCCCACAAGACAAAGTATACTCAGGTATGGTTATCGGTGAATCTGCAAGACCGGGTGACTTAGATGTGAACCCACTTAAAGGTAAAGCACTTACAAACATGAGAACATCCGGTGCGGATGATGCCATTAAACTTGTAACACCTAGAGCGGTCACACTTGAGTCTGCAATGGAGTGGATCGAAGAAGATGAGCTTATCGAAATCACACCGATCTCTGTAAGAATTCGTAAGAAATCTTTGGATCCGGTTGTACGTAAGCGTCAAGCACGTGATAAGAAAAACGCAAAATAATTTCTGCATAATTTTAAACTAGAACTCGTTCCCATCCGTCC
>JAYEOF010000049.1:0-2402 GCA_034722695.1 Campylobacterota bacterium | reverse complement strand
ACATCTTCCCCATCACTTGCATTGAGTGTGATATGATTATGTGATGTATTATTGTTGGAACCCAGAAACACATCATTGGGGATATATATTCCTCTTTCATCATTGGCTTCAATGATAGGGTGTCGCAGTGCAGTGGCTTCATAGAAATTTCCCTCTTCAATGAGAGGACGGGAAAGGTTCATCTTCTTAGTACATTTGGCATTGGAGATGGCGACATCAATGTTGGCAATAAAGGAGATGAGTTTGTCAAGAAGTAAGGAGAACCTGTTTTCAAGCAGATCAAGACTCTCGACATAGCGCTGTTTGACAAGTGAGACAAGTTTAACTTGTGCTGTTTCATAGTTTCTGGTGATCTCTTCAAAAAGAGGGGCCTGTACTTTCACGGCATTTTTAAGATACTTGTAGTTGAAATCTTTAAAAAAGTGATGTTGATCATTGATCGTGACAAAAGAGTCTTTCAGTGACTTTTCAATGAGTGTAAACCTGTTTTTTGTAAGGTTGAGAAAGTAGCCTTCACTCTCCAGGTAAGAGACAGTCGTGTAGCGTGTTGTCCCGGAGAAAAGTTTGTCTTTTTCAAAAAGTGATTCAACATGGCCGGCTACATCATCCATTTTATCCACTTCTTTTTGTTGTCTCTTTACTATGGTATCAATAGCAGGGTAGATACCATCTTTGAAAAGATTGTCATTGATCTGCTCTATGCGAAATCTCGCACAGACATCCAGTTCAAAGGTATCATCCAGGACTTTAAGCATCTCTTTGGTCTCATCATAGAGTCTGCTTTCTATCTCAAGCCCATTGCCCTGTGCATCATCAAGGAGTTTCAGAACAGCTTCAAGTGACATAGAAATATAGGTAAGTTCTACGGGATGCAGTTTACGCAATTTAATACGTCTTGTGATGCGTTCAAGGTCATAGATCTGTTTTAAGTGTGTCTCAAAACGGTCGATACTTGGAAGCAGTAACTCTGTTAGGTCGTAGCGCTCTTCAAGAAGCTCTTTATCGCAGATAGGATTGAGTAGCCGTTCTTTGAGAAGACGCTTTCCAAATGCTGTGGAGGTTTTGTCTATGAGGTCAAGCAGTGTGATGTCAGCAGGATCACGGGAGATGACCGAGAGTTGCTCCATTGCATTGTTTCCGATGTACATATAGCGGTTATTGCCCAAAAACTGCGGCTTGTTCATCTTCTCAATAATACTTTCATCATGCTCGATGATAAAATCTATCAAGATAGCCAAAGCCTCTGTGGTATAAGGATGCCTTTCCAGGTCCAGAAACTCAATGGCTGAGAGAAAAGAGTTGATGTTGAAAACACGCGTAAAGAGTTCATTTTGAAAATGAACTTTAAATCGTTTTGTGTTTAACGTGTGATGAAGAGACTCAAGTTCCAAATAGTGAATCAACCACTCTTTATCGATCTCTTTACCTTCAAGTGTGATGATCACTTCAGAAGTGGTATAGGTCTGCAGAAGATTAAAGGCTTCATCCAGTGCATAGGTTTTGTCATCACGGGTAGAGTGGATCTCATTACAAATGGTTTTCCCTGTACTGACATCAATGGCAGCATATCCTACAGAATAGATACCTGCATTTTCATCTATCATAAGTGAAACGATGTTGTTTTCACTTGGTTCAGAGAGGTATTCAAAGTTCGTACCCGGAGAGATGATGTTTGAAACATAACGTTTTACATTGGGCATTTCACCTTTTTGTTTGACAACAACAATGGTATATTTTTTTGTAGCGATGAGACGGGAAAGGTATCTGTCCAGAGAAACAGCCGGCACTCCGGCAAGGAGAGGATTGTTTACGGAATTCTCAAGAATGGCTTTACTTTTTCTTGTGAGTTGGATGTTGAGCAGTTCGGCTATCTCTTTGGCTTTTCCGATCTTGAGTTCATCGTTATTCACTTCATAGACTTCGAAGAATGTACCAATTTCCATTAAAATAAGTGCATCCCTGCCATACTTCTCTTCAAAATACTGCTGCAGATCAAAATAGACTTCTGTTAAAAGCTTCTTTTTGTTAGAAAGTATTTCGTTTGCTTTATCCACTAATGACACCCCGTAATTAAGTAGATAGATTTTACCACAAATCGGGTTAGAGATATAGATAAGTATATATTTTATAAATCTTTTAGAAACTTTGGGTATAATACCGTCCCATTTTCTGCTACTTAGTGGTAGGAAAAATTCAATAAGGAGTAAGCATATGCCTAAAATGAAAAGTGTTAAAGGCGCTGTAAAGCGTTTTAAAGTTAAAAAAAGCGGCAAGATCAAAAGAGGGACAGCGTATAGAAGTCACATTCTTTCTAAAGTAGATGGTAAACACCATAGACAAATGAGAAGTCCTAAACACGTTGATAAAGCGGATGAAAAAAACATTAAAGAGATGATCAACTA
>JAYEOF010000048.1:0-2403 GCA_034722695.1 Campylobacterota bacterium | reverse complement strand
TGGCCGGGAGAGGGGGATTCGAACCCCCGGAGGTATTACCCTCACCGGTTTTCAAGACCGGCACATTCGACCACTCTGACATCTCCCGACATTTGAAGAATAGAATATTATCTAAAAATAGATAAGATCTAGTTTATACATGGAGGAGCCACCCGGATTTGAACCGGGGATAGCAGCTTTGCAGGCTGCGGCCTTACCGCTTGGCGATGGCTCCGTATTATAAAATAGATTAACCATGGAGGAGTCACCTGGAATTGAACACAGGGATCACAGCGTTGCAAGCTGCTGCCTTAACACTTGGCTATGACTCCACACTAAAAAAATACATATCTACACACATCAAACGAACTCTGTTCTTTTGCTGGTGTAATTAGTGGTACCCGGAGCCGGACTTGAACCGGCACGGTCGCAATGACCGGGGGATTTTAAGTCCCCTGTGTCTACCATTCCACCACCCGGGCTTAATTGGTACCATTCATAGTTTGAAATCTTAATTGTTTATGGAGCGGGCGAACGGGTTCGAACCGTCGACCCCAACCTTGGCAAGGTTATGCTCTACCGCTGAGCTACGCCCGCAAATCCATACCGCTTTCAAGTATTAGCTTAAAATTGGAGTGCGATTATAGCCAAATAACCTTTTAATGTAAAGAGAAAAGCGTACTTTTCAATAAAAATACTTTATAGTATACATTTTTTGAGTTTCATCTGCTATAATCCTTTAACTAATTTAAAATATACATACAAAGGCTTTTCCATGAGAAGTGACGAAATAAAACAAGGGTTTGACAGAGCCCCGCATAGATCATTATTGCGTGCAACAGGCGTTAAAAATGAGGATTTTGAGAAACCATTTATCGGTGTTGCCAATTCATTTATAGAGATCATACCAGGGCATTTTTTCCTCAACAAGGTATCTGAAATCATTAAAGAAGAGATACGTGCCAATGATTGTGTGCCTTTTGAGTTTAACACTATTGGTGTAGATGATGGTATCGCGATGGGACACGATGGTATGCTCTACTCTCTTCCAAGTCGTGAGATCATCGCGAACTCTATAGAAACCGTTATGAACGCACATAAGCTGGATGCGATGATCGCTATTCCCAACTGTGACAAGATCGTCCCGGGTATGATCATGGGTGCACTTCGCGTGAATGTACCTACTGTATTTGTCTCAGGTGGTCCAATGGAAAAGGGTTATAAGAAAGATGGTACACCTATAGACCTTGCAACTGCATTTGAAGCAGTAGGTCAATTTGAAGCTGGCGAGATTGATGAAGCAGAGCTGACAGATATAGAGTGCAATGCTTGTCCAAGTGGTGGATCATGTTCTGGTATGTTTACAGCAAACTCTATGAATACATTGATGGAAGCAATGGGAATCGCTTTAGCCGGTAACGGAACGATCTTGGCACTGACACCGGAGAGAACAGAACTTTACAAAAAAGCTGCCAGACGTATCTGTGAGATAGCAAAATCTGACACGGCAGAACGTGAAAAGTACAGAATGAAAAACATTCTTAATGAAAATGCTGTACGTAATGCCTTTGCCGTAGATATGGCAATGGGTGGGTCTTCAAATACTGTACTGCATATGCTTGCTATCGCTAAAGAAGCAGATGTAGACTTTAACCTCGAAGACATCAATGCGATCTCTAAACGTGTATCACACATCGCGAAGATCTCTCCATCACTAACTACAGTCCATATGGAAGACATCAACAAAGCCGGTGGTGTGAATGCCGTAATGCATGAGATGATGAAACGTGGTGATGATATTTTACTTGATAATCTTGCAGTAACAGGTGAAACCCTGTATGAGAAAGTCAAAGATACTGAGATCTTAGATACAAACATTATCCATACTATAGATAATCCTTTCTCTGAGGTTGGTGGGCTTGCTATCCTTTATGGTAACCTAGCTGAACAAGGTGCTGTTATTAAAACTGCGGGGATCACTGGTGACAGAGTCTTTACTGGTACTGCAGTTTGTTTTAACTCCCAGGATGAAGCCATAGAAGGTATCCTTCAGGGTAACGTAAAAGCTGGTAACGTTGTGGTCATCCGTTATGAGGGTCCAAAAGGTGGTCCAGGTATGCAAGAGATGCTCTCTCCTACAAGCCTCATCATGGGTATGGGTCTTGGTGATTCTGTAGCACTCATCACAGATGGTAGATTCTCAGGAGCAACCAGAGGTGCAAGCATAGGACATGTAAGTCCAGAAGCAGCAGAAGGTGGACTTATAGGACTACTTGAAGATGGAGATGAAATACATATCGATGTGGACGAATACATCTTACGTGCAAACTTGAGTGATGAAGTGATAGCAGAGAGAAAAGCAAACTTCAAACCACTTGTTAAACCTTTAGAGAGTAAATGGCTAAGACAATACAGAGCACTGGT
>JAYEOF010000047.1:0-2428 GCA_034722695.1 Campylobacterota bacterium | reverse complement strand
ATATGGCCTAAAGAGGTGGAGACTTCTTATGATCAGGAAGCTAAAAAGCTTACTGTAGAGTTTTATCTCCCTAAAGGATCATATGCGACTACCTTCTTGGAAGAGATAGGAAAGTTCAGTCTCAAAGGAGACTAATCTTTCTTCTGATTAATTTTCTTTTTTGGGAATAAATTTCCCACAACCTTTATCCGGTGTGCCACCAAAACTTTTCACTTCTCTTGCTGTGCCGTTTTCATATATCACTGTTCTTTCACACTTTGGTGCATCTACACAACTCTCATTACTACATCCGATATCTTCAGCTACTGCCATTCTTATTTCCTTTTATTTTTATTATTTAATTTCAAAACTTTCTGTTTTAAACAGATGGAATTTTGTTGCTACTTCACTGTTCTCCAGGTCTAAGCCTTTGAGCATTTTTTTATTGACCAGGTAATACCCGATAGTCGCATCGACTCTGTCACCTTTTTGTAATGCATAGTCATAGCTTACCACTCTTTTTTCATGACCTTTAAC
The DNA here is from genome assembly GCA_034722695.1 of Campylobacterota bacterium. Taxonomy (GTDB): domain Bacteria; phylum Campylobacterota; class Campylobacteria; order Campylobacterales; family Sulfurovaceae; genus Sulfurovum. The sequence continues at coordinate 1,912 of JAYEOF010000047.1, read as the reverse complement.
TGCGGTGTCTTGTACTACCTCTTTTGCCAACCACGGAGGCGTTGGTTGTCCATCTGCACCAATGACTTTTGCAAACTCTTTATTTTCCAATGCTACTTTTTTTCCATCTCTTGTAACAGTCACTCTTAACTGCATCACACGCATAGGGTGCAGAGCCAAGGCATGAGAGCTTTTATTATGAATAAGCACATCAAATTTAGCAGCACTCTCTTTAAGTTCTATAGCAACATATTTACCTAACATATCTTGATGAGAGTGTGTCCCGGGGAATCCATGAAAAGTATGCTCTTTTGTCTCATTCAGATTTGAGACACTCCCTTTGACTTTTGGCATGTGACAACTTACACAGTTGGTACCGTCAAGCTCATGTTTGACATTTGTTGAACAGACGTTCATATCATACTTGTTCTTCTTATGTGAATGACAACCGATACAGACATTACCACCATTAAAATGTGCACTGTCTGTTTTGATCTTGTGAAATGGTGATTCTATATGCTTTTTGAGTGAACCAAAATAAGACTTTTCTTCTTTTGAAACCACATTAACATTCATCATCCAGTCATGCTTGATAGACTCGATCCTGTGACAATACGCACAAGAGATCCCCTCTCTCTGGGTACTGTTATTGGCATCTGGAACTACGCCATTGTGCTTAGTAACCAATGCATCTATGTTTGAAGCCGCAGGGGTATGACACTTGGCACAGGCATAAGATTCCAATTTAGTGTTTTTAGGGTGCTTCTTCCATACAGCCGCATGTATCTCATCATCAAAGATCGATGCTTTGGCATGTTGTGTAGATTTAAACTCTTTATAGATAGTAGGATGACAAGCTTTACATGTTTCACTGGATTCAAAAGTCTGGCTTGCAGAGAGAAAAGAGATGAGTAAAAGAAGAAAGGGAAATATTGTTTTCATAAGAGCTCCATTCATAATATTAGATTATTAATTGTATAATTCTGCATTATACATTATTTGCCTAAATTTAGTATTAAGCTACTTATCGTCCTCCCCTACCACGCTTTTTATCTTTCTTATCCGATTTAGGTTTAGCAGCATCATATGCCTTAAATCCATCACGCTTCGTCGTTTTACGTTTCTTACTCTTGGGAACAACAGAGGATTTTTTCTTTTTATTGCCAAAAGCTCCATCCGTATTTTTATGTTCATTTTTATTTTTACGTGCACCTTTTTGAGTAGTTACTACTTTAGGTGCATAACCTTCCAGCTTTTCCTGTGGAAGTGTTTTACCCATCAGACGCTCTACATCTTTAAGGGCAACCATCTCGGTAGGTGATATGAGCGTAATAGCCAATCCTTTTGCCCCTGCTCTACCCGTACGACCGATACGGTGGATATAATCCCCTGTAACATGAGGAATGTCATAGTTCATCACCACACCCAGTGTAGGTATATCCAGTCCACGTGCTGCGATGTCTGTGGCTACAAGTACACGTATTTTTTCCTCTTTAAAACCTTCCAGTGCACGACTTCTCTCACCGGAACTTTTACCTCCATGGATCACAGCTGTTTTAAGTCCGGAAAGATTTAATTCCATGGCAACTTCATCTGCAACCTCTTTTTTACGTACAAAAACAAGTACATGTTTATAATTACGGGAACCTATAAGGTAAGAGAGCAGTTCCGTCTTTTTCTCTTTGACAACAGGATAGACTATCTGCTCTACAGAATGTGCCGAAGTTCCCATACTGTCTACTTCTATCAGCTTAGGTTTTTGGAGGATCTGCTCTGCCAGTCGTTTTACGCTTCCCGTAAGTGTTGCAGAGATCAAGATATTTTGTCTTCTTGACGGGAGATGTTGGAGTATTTTACTCACTTCATGTACAAAACCCATATCTAAGATCGTATCTGCTTCATCCAGTACCAGATAGTCCACACTCTCAAGGTT
>JAYEOF010000046.1:0-10617 GCA_034722695.1 Campylobacterota bacterium | reverse complement strand
AGTACGATGTTCATGATTAGCTGTCACTTATGCTTGCTGCGATCTGAAGTGCACGTTCTTTTGCAATTTCGACTTCATCCAGTACAAGACTTACAGCCATTCTTCGACCTAGATGAGACTCCGGTTTTCCAAAGACCCTTACAAAACTGTCTTTAGTAAAGGCATTGTCCGGTACTTCAAGCACTGGGTTGTGACTTTCATTTTTAGCTTTGTAGGCACCACAGGCACCTGAACCGTAGGTAGTGTATTCAAGTGGTAGACCAAGTACGGCTCTTACATGTAAAGCAAACTGGCTTTGGCTTTGTGTGATGAGTGTGACCATACCTGTATCGTGTGGACGTGGGCTAAGTTCTGAAAAATATACTTCTTCATCTTTGACAAAGAACTCTACTCCAAAGATACCACGACCACCAAGACCATCTGTCACTGCTTTGGCAATATCTTTTGCTTTTTGCAGTGCGTCAGGACTCATCTGCATTGGCTGCCAAGAGAGGATGAAGTCCCCATCTTTTTGCACATGCCCGATGGCATCACAAAAGGTAGTGCCTGTTTCATTACGTACAGTCAAAAGAGTAATTTCATAGTCAAAAGGTACAAACTCTTCAACAATAAGCTCACTTGCATCACCTCTTGCTTCCTTGGCTATCTCCCATGACTTCCCAATGTCGTCTGCTGTTTTAGCGATGCTTTGTCCATGACCTGAACTTGACATTACTGGTTTGATGACACATGGGTATCCCATACGTTCCCCTGCTGCCTTGAGTTCATCTAGGGTAGAGACAAACTCATATCCGCTTGTTTTAAGTCCTAATGTTTCTGCTGCAAATACACGAATGTTTTTACGGTTCATGGTTTTGTTGACCGCTTCAGCGTTAGGAATAACATGAAAACCACGTTTTTCAGCCTCAAAAAGTGCAGAGATAGAAATGGCTTCTACTTCGGGTAATATGAAAGAGGGTTGTTCTTTTTCTATCACTTCTAAGACTGCTGCCTCATCTTGCATGTCTATAGCATAGGAATGGTTTGCAACCAAGTGGGCAGGTGCATTCTCATATTTGTCAACGGCGATGACTTCAATCCCAAGTCTCTGAGCCTCAATGGCAACTTCTTTACCAAGTTCACCAGAACCTAGGAGCATGATCTTAATAGCATCTTTTTGTAGCGTAGTAGTAAATGTCATAGGAAAACCTTTGGAAAATAATTGATATTATTTTAGCGAAAAGTTAGATAAGGTGTAATGAGTTTAGGGAAAGTTTTTATTGAAAGAAGGCGATATGTAGAAGGAAGACATAGTTTAAAGTATGTCTTCCTTTATTTTATTGTGTAGCTTTCATAACCTCAAAGGCATCTAAAGGTTCTTCAAATGCTATGAAGAGAACGCAAGGGTCACCTTTTTCACAGAATGCTGTATGTGGATGTTTAGCTGGACCGTAAGCGTACATACCTGTCTCCAGCAGTTCGGATGTTTGATCGTCATAGGTTACTCTTAGCTTTCCGGATACAAGTGCCATTCTTTCTGCTGAAGTGTGCCAATGATGAGGAATAGAAAAATCCCCCGGTACTTTAAAGAAGATATCTACATTTTTTTTTGCAGGGTCACCATGAAGTACCGCTATTTGGCAACCTTCTCCTATAAATGCTGGACAAGGACCCCATTGTAATCTTTTATCATCATATTTATAAGCCAAGGCAGGTTCATTTGCCTGCAGTGTTGATAGAAGGAAGAGTGATACAAAAGCAAAAATGCAAAGAGTGAGTTTTTTTAATGTTGGATACATAATTTTCTCCTTTGGGTATTGTATATTTGATAATTAAATATCATAAGTAAGAATAACATTAAATTATTTTTGTGTAAAGAGCAAAATTTCGTAATAGTATACATTTTGTCGTATTATGAGTCATAACTATGTTAATATATGGAATATTATGTTCAAAAAAGGCTTATGTCTATGAGAGAACTACCACTTTTTACGATAGAACAAACTGTCAATACCTATAAATATCTGTTTGAACCCAATCCCGTATTTGGTATGGATTTTTTTACAGATAATTTTGACGCTAAAGACATTGTTTTACTTGATGATGTGAAAGCAGGGAGTCAGGGGATTCCCATCCATTTTAATTACTATGCACTTTTTTTACGTATACATGGTGAGACGAAAAGAACGATCAATCAATTTTCTTACCTTATCAAGCCACAGTCTTTACAGTTAGTAAATCCAGGATCGATCTACTCCTTTAAAGATACTACCAATGCATCAAGAACATTTGTTTTACTTTTTAATAAAGAGTTTATAGAAGAAGATAATCTCACTTCAGAGATACAAGAGCCTCTTATGGCGTTTCATCGTAAGTGTCAACAAGATATTGTTTTAGAACCAACGCAGTATGCACATGCTGTTGCACTCTATGAACAGTTGAGTACGGAATTAAGAGCTAAAAATGATGATTATAAAATTGTATGTAAGATGTTGATTAATCAATTGCTTGTTTTGCTAAAACGTGAAAAATTGAACTTTGGATTGAAACAAAACCATACACGTGCAGAGGAGATATGTGCAGAATTTCTCGTCCTCATAGAAAAGTATTATTGGCAAAAAAAGAGTGTGAAAGAGTATGCTTCTTTACTAGGTATAACGCCTAAACATTTGAGTGAAACAGTCAAAGATACGCTGCATCATGCAGCTCTTTCGTATATACATATACGTATTATAAAAGAGATCCAGTACTTACTTTGTTTTGGAGGGATGTCTATCAAGCAAATAGCCTATGCCTTGAATTTTGACACTGTGTCTCAGTTGGGACGTTTTTTTAAAAGACATGAGGGACTGAGTCCTAAAGCATATAGGTTAAAACATAGAGGTGTAGCGTTGTATGATAAACAGAATGATAGTAAGTAAACTATATGGTTTGAGAAATGTTTGGGTAATTTGTATGAAAAAGTGGATCGAGTAGCGAGGCAAAATGCCCCACTGCTGTAATGATTACAGTCTAGACTCGTATCTTCTAAGCATGAAGAGTTTCTTAAGGATTTTCTTGCGAGTTGCAATCTTCTCTTTTTTGTTCTTTTCAGTTTGAGTTTCAAAGTGTTGTCTAGCTCTTGCTTCAGTAACGATCAGGTTTCTGTCACATTGTCTTTTGAACTTTCTGTACGCGTCATCAAATGAATCACGTGAAGTTAATTTAATTCCTGGCATCGAAAAGCACCCCCTTCCTTATCAAAATTTCTCACTTCTATGGGTGAGAGAGATAAATATGAAGCGGATTATATCGAAAGTATTTTAATTTGTGATAAAATAGTAGTATTAATGGAGGTTCTCTATGCAAAAAGTATTTGAAAACTGTTATGCTTTAGACAGGAAATGTTATGAAGAGTACGGACTTACTGAAGATATTCTCATGGAACATGCCGCTGCTGGCATAGCAAACTATATACGTAAACATTTTACGCAAGGTACTTCGGTATTCATTGCAGTGGGTGTAGGCAATAATGGAGCAGATGGTATCGTGCTTGCAAGACAGTTGTATGGTGATTATGATGTCAAACTCTATGTTCCGTTTGGGGTACGTTCACCTATGGCAAAACTCCAGTTGGAACGGGCTATAAAGTTGGGGGTAAAGCAGGTCGATGAAGTACGTGAGTCTGAAGTTGTTGTAGATGCCTTATTTGGAGCAGGGCTTAACAAACCTTTAAATGAAGAGACACAGCACATTGTCCACCAACTTATTGCTCTTAAAGGGCATAAGATCGCCTGCGATGTACCTACAGGTGTAGGTGAAAGTGGGCAGTTGATGCCACTGGCATTTAAGGCAGATGTTACACTCACAATGGGAGCCTATAAAGAGGCACTCTATTTGGATGCATGTAAAGATGTGGTGGGTGAAGTGATACGTGTGGACTTGGGCTTGAGTTCACTTTTTTATGAAGGAGAAAGTCAGACCTGTCTGCTTGAAAGATCTGATCTTAGATTGCCTAGCAGAACAGAGCAGTCAACCCATAAAGGAAGCTTTGGACATGCTGCAGTGTTTTGTGGGGAGAAAGAAGGGGCAGGGATCATTTCAGGGATGGCTGCAGCTACATTTGGTGCAGGGCTTACCACACTGGTGGTGCATGAAAAAGTCTCTCCTCCTTCTTATCTGATGCACTCGACAGTGGTACCAAGTAATGCTTCAGCTCTGGCCATAGGTATGGGACTCGGCTGTCATTTTGAGAGCGAATTTTTACAAAAGTACGTGATAAACAGTCATTTACCTATAGTCCTTGATGCTGACAGTTTTCACAGTGAAGAGATACTGTCTGTCTTGGATCAAAAAGACAGAGAGATCGTTATCACCCCACACCCTAAAGAGTTTGTGGTACTTTGGAAGATACTCACAGGTGAACAGCTGACTGTGACGCAGGTACAGGCCAAACGTTTTGAAATGGTACGCAAGTTCAATGCCAAGTATCCGCATGTGACTATTCTACTGAAAGGTGCCAATACACTCATCATGCAGGAAGAACAACTCTACATTAACCCTCTAGGATGCTCCAAGCTTAGCAAGGGTGGAAGTGGTGATGTTCTCTCTGGCCTCATCGTCTCACTTTTGGCACAAGGGTATACTGCCATAGATGCAGCCATTCAAGGTTCTTTATCTTTAGTGATAGCGGCCAATCATTACAAAGGATCTTCATACGCGATGTTGTCTACGGATCTTATTGAACAGGTATCCCTGCTCGAAGTGAATAATTAATAGTGAATAATGAATAGTTTTGGTAGTATTCCGCCATGATAAGAATTATAAGTATTAAAATACAATGCAACAAATCACTAAATGATTTGTGTGAAATACAATGCAGTGAGCCACTAAATGGCGAATCGTAAAAAAATAGCCGTTCTGTTTAGTGGTAAAGGTTCCAACTTTGCCCATGTTGTCAAGTGTTTACATAAACAAGAATTTGAAGTTGTCGTTGCTTTGACAAACAATCCATATGCAGAGGGTATAGAAGTTGCCAAGATAGCCTCTATACCTCTTGAGGTCATAGACCCAAAAGCTTACGACAGTAGAGAAGCTTTCGATACAGTAGTGGTAGAACGCTTGCAGAAGTACAGCCCGGACTTGACAGTACTTGCAGGGTTTATGCGTATTTTGACACCGGTGTTTACAGAACAGATCAAAAGCATCAACCTGCACCCCTCATTACTCCCTAGACATAAAGGACTCAAAGCCATAGAGAAGAGTTATGAAGATGAGCATTCTCATGGTGGAGTCTCTATACACTATGTAAGTTCTGAGCTTGACGGGGGTGAGGTGATCTTGCAAAAAGAGGTTTCTAAAGAAGGGCTTAGTTTTGATGATTATGATGCTCAGGTAAGAAGTATAGAGAAAGAGGCACTTGTAGAGGCGATAAGAAAGGTATTAGTTTAATTTTTTGAAATGTCTTTGATCACATTTGGGATGACGGTAACTCAAATTTAGCTTGATACTCCAACCCTTTAGATGTTCGCATACTCTCATAAAGTGCTATCTTCGGTAAGATAATCCCAAGTTTTTTCTCTTTATACGCTTTAATCTTCTCTTTGTAAGCCCTGTAGTCATGTATAGCTTTGATACGACACAGTGTTATGTGCGGTTTAAAACGGTAAAGATCAAACCCCGCTTCTTTGAACTCTCTGGCTTTGTTGTAGAGTTGTTTTTCCTCTGCTTTTGCAAATAAGACTCTTGGCGGTCGACCAAAATATCCCATCTCTTCTATGCCTATTTCATTTTCAAGGGGAAAGAGATCTTGTAACTTGTTGATAATAGGCTTGTCATTTTTCAGATCACCTAAAAATACCCACGTCATATGAAGATGCTCTTCTTCAACCCACTTCCCCTCGACAATATCTTTGAAATCCTCTTGTATGGAGGCATATTTATCAAGTTTGACAGGAGATGCGATGAAGAGTCTCATGAAGTTCCTTTTTCTTTATTATATGACAATTTGAAAGATTTTTAAAACTCTTGATACTTTTTAGATATGATTATACCAATTAGAATTCAGGAAGTACCATGTCTACTCAAAATACCATAAAATGCCCCAACTGCGGAACGCAAATCGATATAGATGAAATATTTTATCATCAGATAGAAGAGAAGTTCAAACAACAGCACCTTCAAGACCAAAAGAGACTTCAAGATGAGGTAGATGCCAAGCGTAAAGAGTACAAAGGACATCTTGATGCCCTTAAAGTCAAAGAGAATGCACTTAAAGAAGAGAAAGAGAAGTTTGATGAAGAGCTAAGTAAGGCAACCAAAGAGCAGTTACGCATAGAACGTGTGAAACTTCAAGATGAACTTAAAAAAGAGTTGGTTGAAGAGCAGAGTGCTTCTATGGCATTACTACAAAAAGAGCTTGAAGAGAAGTCTAAGCAGGTTCAAGAGCTTAATGCTTCCAAAGCGATGATAGAAAAACTCAAAAGAGAAAAAGATGAGGTAGAGTCTAAAGCCAAAGCAGAGGCTCAAATGGCTTTGAGCAAACAACTTCTTGAAGAGAAAGAGAAGTTGGCAAAACAAGCTTCTGAGCTGAAAGAACAGGCACTCAAAGAGATACGAGAAGCCAATGAACTCGAACTTAAAGCCAAAGATGAAAAGATAGCCCAAATGGCAAAGAGCATAGAAGATGCCAAAAGAAAAGCAGAGCAAGGGTCTATGCAAGTGCAGGGAGAGGCTCTGGAACTTGCAATCGAGTCTTGGCTAAGCTCTCAGTTTCCTTTTGATAATGTGGAAGAGGTTAAAAAAGGTGCTTTTGGTGCTGACTGTGTACAGACCATACATACACGTGAGTTACAAAACTGCGGGGTGATCTGTTATGAGTCTAAGAATACCAAAGCATGGAGTGACAGCTGGATAGCCAAAATCAAACAAGACATGCTCAAAGTAAATGCAGACATAGGTGTGCTCATCACTTCGGTCTACCCAAATGACATGAATAGAATGGGCTTCGTAGATGGCATCTGGGTATGCACCCTAGATGAGTTTAAGGGTTCAGTTTCACTGCTTCGCGAAAGCCTCATTCGCGTCCATAAAACCGTACAAAAAGAAGAGAACCGAGGCGACAAAATGGCACTGCTCTACAACTACCTCACAGGCAACGAGTTCCAACTCCAACTGAAAAGCATTGTAGATGGTTTCATGTCTATGCAAACAGAACTGGACAAAGAGCGCCGTTCCCTCATGGCAAGCTGGAAACGTCGCCAAAAGCTTATAGACGGTGTGTTGCAGAACACGACTGAGATGTATGGTTCCCTGCAAGGTATCGCAGGTGCTGGGGCGCTTGGGCATATAGAGGCTTTAGAATTGTTGGAGGAAGAAGATGAAAGTCAGATCTAGACAGATATTTAGGTTAGAGAAAAAAGGTAGAAAATGATAGTTAAAAAGAATGAAGCTAAGAGTGTGACAGAACTTTTGAAAGAGCTGTTTAAAACACATGGTTTTGAGTCAGAAGAGTATGAAGAGTGGATCATTCCTGAGGGAAGCGACTATGCGATGAAGGGTTACTGGTACCCTGAGGCTACAGAGAGTACAGGACAGTTAAGCATTGAAGTTTTTATAAATTCTGAGATGATAATGGTCGAGAGTTTTGCCGGTATGGGTGAGAGTGGAGCAGAACGATTAAAAGATGCTTTTTCCAGTTTCCTCCATCACTCATCAGCTGCTTTTTTACGTGCTATTTGGGGTGTTGAGTCTAAAGAAGTTAAAATAGAGCAGTGGAATATAGGAGCTGAGAAGTACACGGCTTACATAGGTCATCAAGGTGTTTTAAACTATGACACAAGTAAAAAGCTAGAGATCCCTGCCAAGTATGCTGAGAAGATAAAAGAGCTGATCTCATCAGAACCTTTAGAGAAAGAGTTTCATTGGTTCAATGTTTTGTATGCCAACATGAATGGCTTAGATAACTATGCAGAGATATTAAAAGACAATATAAAATGGATCGCAGGTGAAAAGGTATTGAAGTCTTTAGGTTGGGCAAGAAGCAACAACTACTATGCTGCACGTCAGTTCATTGTCTTGAAAAAAAATTAAACAGAACGAGGTGTAGATTTAAGTTATAATCACCTATTTAAAACAAGGTTAACCCATGTCAAAACGTCCAACACTTTTACAACATTTTCGCTCTTTTGCTTATCAGAATAATATCAGAGATCTTGATAAGGCTTTAGAGTACTTTGCTGTATTTGGTGGTACGGGGTGGAGTGTAGACAGTGCTAAAAGTGTAGAAAGACACATAGAAGAAAAAGTCCTGTGTAACTACGAACCACTGCAGAGAAGTATGACAAGATATACACACAATAATCCCGTGTACCATAAACTGTTGTCTCTTGTAGCCTTAGGTGTGAACCATGAGCATGATGCCTTTAAAAAAGCTAAGATAGGAAGAGATAGAGGTGAAGAAGCCATGGATTACCTGGAAAAGAAAAGTTTATTAAAATTTGATTTTTCAGTAGAAAAGCCTTTAAAGGAGGGTGATGGAAAGTCAGACAGATTACACTTTGAATTACCTTTTATGCGTTTTTGGTTTGCTATCATTTCTCCTTACTATAAGAATATTTCTGAGGGGGACTTTACTGAATTTAGAGAAAAGTGGAATCAGTTGAAAGCAAATTTTTCTATAGTTCTGAGTAATCACTTAGTGTCAGAACTGGTAAAACAAAGTTTTGTTCAAAAGTTTGAGAGTGATCCCATAGTCTCTATAGGTTCCTATTATGACAAACATGTACAAATAGAGATACTTGCTAAAAGAAAATCTGGAAAGATGTTAGCAGGTGAGTGTAAATACTCTAAAGAGGCAGCAAAAGTACATATGTATACTAGTCTCAAAGAGAAGTGCCAAAAAGCAGAACTAAACATAGATGATTATGTACTTTTCTCTAAAAATGGTTTTACATCTGAACTGAATCAAATGAATGATGCTAAATTAATGCTTTTAACAAACAGAGATCTCTCTTTGTTGCTGGCTAACTTGAGTGAAGATGATCTGTTAGTGTATACCAATAAAAAGTACTAAAAGCATATTTTAGTTGATATGTAGTTGCGAGTTTGATACATGGGCTATGGTAAAAATGTTGGAGGGATTGAGGGATTTGTAGGGGTACTCACAAGGGACACCCCTACAGATAGGCTTTATGGGGTAAAAATAGTAATCATCAAAATTTTGCTATAATCAAATAAAAAGGAGATATTGATCATGAAAGAAATAGAAACAAACGAATATCCAAAAGCGGATCTGGCAAGAGTGCTTTATACGATCTTGTATCTGATCATAGGTAGATTTATCTCTATGATACTTTTTATTATCACTGTGAGTCAATTTATCTATAGTTGGTTGATTGGTGAGCCTAATGATAAGCTTTTACATTTTACAAATGGTTTGGCAGAATACTCAAAACAACTTGTCTCTTATATATGCTTCAATATTAATGAAAGACCATGGCCAGCAGGTGAGTGGCCAAGTGTTGAAGGACAGTAAACAACGAATGCAATACTATAATGACGAACAAAACAGAAAAGCAAGCCAGGCACTCTTTTACATTGTACAAATGTTCATGCTGCTCATTGTGTATGGCTTTGTCTATACCTCTTTTGTAGCAGTGAAGTTGGCTATAGTTAAATATCATCTCACTTTTATGGCCTATTTGCCTGAAGTTTTAGCATTGGTTGCGTATCCTGTCGTGCTTTACAGAACAAGAAAAATGTTTCAACAAGGCAAGATGTTACGTGCTGTGGCTTGGATGATGGGATGGGCTTCACTGATCATCGTGTTCCTTTATCTTCACCTCTCTCAGCTAGTGGGAGTATAATACGACATTTCAAACAAAAGAGACCTATTGATCCGATTTTTCCCTGCTAAACATCAAAAAATACTTAAGATCTCCATTCCTGCAGCCATTAATTCACTGATGGATATGCTGCAGGTGATCACTGACCTTATCATGGTAGGGCGTATCTCTGCGTTTGCTGTGGCAGCGGTAGGACTTGGATTGCAGTCACTTATGTTTGTCTTTGCTGTCTTGACCCTGCTTCATGTCGGTACCTCGGCACTGCTCTCACGTTTTATAGGAGCCGGGAAGATAAAGCGGGCTTCCATGGGACTCTCTACACTGCTGAGGTTTGCCTTTATATTGAGTCTGCCTGTAATGGCAGCATGGTATTACCTCGCATCAAACATTTATGTGTGGTTCGGTACAGCACCTGAAGTTGTAGCACTTGGAGCAGACTATGTACAGATGCTTACATGGATGCTGCCTTTTGTCTTTATGAAACTGGTATTTGTCTCAGCACTGAACTCGGCAGGTGATACCAAAACACCTATGAAAGTGAAGATAGGCTCTATCATCCTTAATGTTATCCTAAACTATCTTCTCATCTTCGGACATTTTGGTTTCCCTGAGCTTGGTGTGCTGGGTGCAGCAGTGGGGACCGTTATAGTCAACATGCTGGAGTTTGTTATTTATGTGATCTTGTATCTCAGACACAAAACACCTTACATTCCTTTATGGCACTACTCCAGATCTCTACTCTCCCGCGCACTAAAAGTAGGAATACCTGCATCATTTGAGCGTGCACTCACGTTTGGGAGTCTTATGCTCTTTA
>JAYEOF010000045.1:0-2439 GCA_034722695.1 Campylobacterota bacterium | reverse complement strand
TATACTACTGTTGTTAGACAAGAAAAGTAATAAAAGCAAAGGACTCTACATTACTCCTGAATATGCAGATGACGTGCTGGAGTTTATCAAAGAAAAAGAGAGAGCAAAGCAAAAGAAAAAAAAGCGTGCTCTACTTGATTTCGTAGGAGTATTTGGTGAAGTGGATGACACTTCTGCTTCGCATCAAAAGATAAAAGCTTCCAAATATGAGTAAGATCTTTTTTGATGCCAATATTCTGTTAGATATTCTGATACCCAATAGACCCAATCATTTGAAAGCTATGGAGGTGCATGATACAGTCCTGGAAATTACGGGTCAGGGTGTGCCAAGAAGGCGTAACAACTAAAGTAATTTAGGAGGATTACATTAGCCACGCTATATAAGAGATGGTAGTAGGCCTACCGTAGTCGCTATGCAAGTAGAGGTTACAAACCACCTTGAGGTGCTGTAGTCAAGAGCTATGGTGCTGAGCGTCAAGGAAAAGGGAGAGCTAGACTCTCTCAGGTGTGTATTCAAGAGTTGAACGAAAGTAAACCATTGATGAAGTCTCGAAACTATTATGATTATGCCAAAACCAGGGCTAACTGACTTCCCTGGGATAACTCACAAGCATACTTGCTTAGTGTTGTGGGGGCATACGGGGTGAAGATGGCAAGAATTGGATACAGGCTCTTGTATGGAACTTGGGAAGTTGTCGTAACGATGTCAAGGGAAAAGCTCAAGTGGAAGCCCCATTAGAGTGAAAACACCGATGCGTTGCACAATGGCGGAGTTGTCCATAGTAGTGATGAAGCCTCTGTAATAGAGATGGAGCAAAGGGATAACATTGTTTAGTTTGGGATTATCATACAACTGTAAAGGAGGATATGAGAATGATTCAGACAAAGTCACAAGATATTACAAAAAGACAAGTGTGGGAAGCCTATAAAAAGGTGAAACGAAATAAAGGGAGTGCAGGTGTTGATGAAGTAGACTTTGAGAAATTTGAAGTCAATCTGGAAAACAACCTCTACAAACTTTGGAATAGATTGAGTTCAGGCAGCTATATACCTCCGGCAGTATTGAGGGTAGAGATACCTAAAAGTGATGGAGGCATAAGAGAACTGGGTATCCCAACCATAGCTGATAGAGTAGCTCAAATGGTAGTCAAAGATTATCTGGAACCTAAACTAGAGAAGATTTTTCATAATGACTCTTATGGTTATAGACCCAACAAATCAGCACACCAAGCACTAAAATCAACGCGTAAAAGATGTTGGCAATATCCTTTTGTACTAGATTTAGATATAAAAGGGTTCTTTGACAATATTGACCACGAATTGATGATAAAAGCTTTGGAGCTGCATACGAATACTAAATGGGAAATGCTCTATATCAAGCGATGGTTGGTGGCACCGGTGCAGACTAAAGATGGACTACTGCAAAGAGATAGAGGTACACCGCAAGGCGGTGTTATCTCTCCTCTGTTAGCCAATCTCTTTTTGCACTATGCCTTTGATGTGTGGATGAGTAAAAACTATCCCCATACACCCTTTGAAAGATATGCCGATGACGCAGTGTGTCACTGCAGGTCTCAAAAGGAAGCAGAGCAACTCAAAATCTCTCTCGTCAAACGGCTAAAAGAGTGCAAACTGGAACTTCATCCGGCTAAGACAAAGATTGTCTACTGCAAGGATGATAAAAGAAGAGGCGAGTATAAAAATATAAGCTTTGACTTTCTGGGCTTCACCTTTCAGCCGAGAATAGCCAAAAATAGTATAACAGGTCAATTCTTTGCACCCCAAGAGCACTTTGTCGCTTCGCTCGGGCGTAGATTCAATCCTGCTATAAGTACTAAATCTGCTAAAATAATCAGACTTATAATGCGAAGATGGAAAGTCCAACTTAGGAGTGATTTGTCCCTTGAGGATATATCCAAAGCTTTCAGTCCGGCGATAAGAGGATGGGTAAACTATTACTCAATCTTTGCCCGATACAAGGTACTTGATTTAATGAGGTATTTTGACAGAAGACTGGAGCGATGGGCAAAACAGAAGTTTAAATCACTCAAAAGAAGACAGGGAAGAGCCAATAAATGGCTGACCCGTATAGCTCGGAAAGAGCCCAATTTATTTCCACATTGGCAAATGAAATATGCAAACTTGCTACAAAATAATATCACTTGATTAAACAATAAGAGCCGTGTGACGGGAGACTGTCAAGCACGGTTCTGCGAGAGCCTGTGGGGGAAGTTCCTGCGGGCTACTCTACTGATGCTAATGCTACTATGATTTTTCTTATGCTATACTCCTAAAGCAAAGGAGAGTAGATGCCAAGAAAACCACGCATAGAGATACCAGGCTACTGCCACATCATCAACAGAGGTGTAGAGCAAAAGGTGAACGTAATCGTATCGTAACTAAATCTTCTTTGCTATATTTAACTTGCTAGCAAAAAAA
>JAYEOF010000044.1:0-2443 GCA_034722695.1 Campylobacterota bacterium | reverse complement strand
ACGCCTAATCCTCATAATAAAAGTTATCTTCAAGTGAAGAAAGATCAACTTGGGCATCTCCTTTAAAATAGTGCTAGAAGGATTTATGATCTTATGACAGGATTTTATACCTTTAAAACCCTCTACGATCAGATCAGATCTCAAAAAAGTGATTTTTGGCGTACTTCTTTTTATGGTATTATCGCAACACTGCTTTTGCTGCCTATTCCAATGCTTATTCCGCTTTTGATCGATGAAGTTCTACTGGAACATCCTGGAAAGATGACAGAGATGATCTCTGCTCTCTTTGGAAGTTCGGAGATATGGGTCTATATTAGCATCATACTTATGATCGTTTTGGTATTACGATCTATGGCTTTTTTCTTTAACAACAGAAAAACCTTTTACGCAACAAAGATCACACAAAAGATCAGCTACCTCTTACGCCATCGTATTTTGCATCATTTGGAGCGTGTCTCTATCTCTGAATATGAAACACTCAAATCAGGAGGTATCGCTTCCAAAACGGTGCAGGATGTAGAAGGTGTGAGTGGATTTGCGGGGCAGTTGGTCACCACAGTTCTGAGTGCTTCTCTCATGCTCATAGGGATTGCCGGAGTGATGCTGTGGATGAACTGGGTCCTTGCACTGTTGGTTTTTATGCTTAACCCACTTTTTTTAGGCTTTTCAAGATTGCTTGGACGTAAAACTGGTGAGTTGCTGCGTCGTCAGTATGAAGCGTATGAACTGTATCATGAGTTACTGAACGAAACACTGGAACTTTTCATTCAGGTACGTGCCAGCAACCAGGAACGAAATTTTTTCGGTATCCTTCAAGGGCGTGCAAAGAAGATAGAAGATGCTTCTTTGGATTATGGTTACAAGGCATCGGTAGCACAAAGTTCTTCAACACTTTTAACCAACACGGTTGTAGATATCTTCCGAGCACTTGGCATCGCTGCTGTGGCGTATTCAGATCTGACGATCGGGATGATGATCGCTTTTCTATTTTATCTCTCGACATTAGTTCAGCCTATTCAACAGCTTATGGGACTGGTTATCTCTTATCAAAATACCAAGCCGGCACTAGAGCGTATCAACACCTTACTCTCTCTTTCTCATGAACCGCATTATCCTCATGAAGCTGATCCATTTGAGGCTCATAAGACCACTTCAGTGGAACTCAAGAAGATCAGTTTTGCCTATGGGAATGGTAAACAAGTGTTACATGATATCAATCTAAAGGCAGAAGCAGGGCAGAAGATCGCACTCATTGGTCCCAGCGGAAGCGGTAAAACAACGATCGCACAGATCATGGTAGGGTTTTACCCTTCACACTCAGGAGAGATACTTTATGGTGATGTTCCCATAGAGCAGATAGGTCTTCCCGTAGTACGTGAAAACGTAGCACTGATGTTACAGCAGGCTCTCTTTTTTAACGATACCATCCGTATGAACCTCACACTCTCTAAAGAGAAGAGTGAGGTAGAGATCTATGAAGCATTGCAAGCAGCACAATTGGAAAATTTTATAGGTCAGTTGGAGGATGGTTTAGAGACGCCTATCGGTAAAAATGGCATTCGACTCTCCGGTGGACAGCGTCAACGACTTGCCATCGCACGGTTGATACTCTCCGATCCAAAGATCGTCATCTTTGATGAAGCAACATCTGCATTGGACAATGCCACAGAGTATCACCTCTATGAAACACTGGCACCATTTCTTGAAGGACGAACCACCATTATTATTGCCCACAGAACAACGACCATTAAACAGGCGGACTATATTTATCTTATAGAAGAGGGTAGAGTGAAAGCAGAAGGCTCCTATGATGAGCTTTATGAGAGAGGTCTGATCAGAGAGGATTTTGACAATATAAAAGCTTAAAAAATACTAAATATATACTAAGTATAGATAAAATATATGTTATAATGCTTTTAGAAATATGATCTTAAAGGTAAATGGTGCAAATAGAGTGGAGCAGTGAAAAAAATGAGATTTTGAAACTCACACGAGGAATCTCATTTGAAGATGTTGAAAATACAATTATGAATGATCAAGTTATTGATATTATTCCTCATCATAATCAAGAGAAGTATCCACATCAGGAGTTAATGATTGTTTGGATACAAGACTACACCTATTATGTGCCATTTGTAATGACTAATGATGGTATTTTCTTAAAAAATATTATTCCAAGTCGAAAATATCATAAAGAATATAGTAAGGAGTAAAGAATGTATACAAAAGAAGAGCTTGAAATTGTTGAGTATATTGAAGAGGGGAATCCCCAAAGTGTACCTAATGTAAAAGAAAAAATTGCTGCGATCAAAGCAGCTGTAAAAGAGAAATATAACAAACGTAAAGCTATTAACATTAAAGTTTTGGAGAGTGATTTGGAAAAATTGAAAGCTAGGGCATTGGAAGAAGGTATGCCTTATCAAACTTTGTTAAATTCTGTTTT
>JAYEOF010000043.1:0-2458 GCA_034722695.1 Campylobacterota bacterium | reverse complement strand
TTCACTTGTGTTGAGAACAACAAGGATACGGCACAAAGTGCTAATAATTTTTTCATAATAATATTACCTCCAAATTAGTAATTAACTGAATTTTAACGGCGTGCTCACCGGTGGAGTAAGTTGGCGCTTTTTTGCGTATTTTTGCAAAAATCGCGACAGCTTACGGCATCCGCGTGCAGCAACTTGTTAGCTGACTTATTTAATGATCATCTCAACGTTTGCTTTTCTCAAATATGAAATAATTCCAACTTTGCTTTTGGGTACATAAATTCG
This sequence comes from Campylobacterota bacterium, assembly GCA_034722695.1. Taxonomy (GTDB): domain Bacteria; phylum Campylobacterota; class Campylobacteria; order Campylobacterales; family Sulfurovaceae; genus Sulfurovum. The sequence goes on along the minus strand of JAYEOF010000043.1, from coordinate 2,185 downwards.
CAGCAATGCGCTGAAAGGTGACGGTGTGTCCACATTGTTTTTCTCATTCGGAGAATTAAAATGAATTGTGTATGAACCGTCCCCATTAACCTCGGCCTCTGTATTGGATATGGCTGCAATATCTTTTGCCAACCAACCCTCTTCGTTATAAGTCGTAATAGACCAAAAGCCACCCCGTTCATAATCGATTTCAGGGGGTGTGAATGTAATGCTGGAGGGAAGAGATTTGCCATTATCATTTTTTGATTTGTTAGTTATCGGCTGATAGGCTGCGTCCTCTATACCAAGACCACCCCATCCATAGGCTGTTCCATAGAGTTGGTCTTGAGTGTTGGTGTTGTAGGGTGTTCCTATGGCCATACTTGTATCTGGAAGTTTACCTTCTTTTACATCTTGTATAAGGGCTGTACGAATCTCTATCATTTTATCTTCACTTACTACAATGTCAGGCGTTTTGTACGGTACAGAAGATATTGCTTTTATGTTTGCCAGTCCTTGCAATTTAAGTGTCTCTTTGAGTCCACCTTTACTATCTGGGAGCTTGCGAATACGCATAAGGAGGTAGACATAGTTTCCATAAGTCACATTGTCCGGTGTTACAGTGATATCTTCACCGGGGTAGAGAACACCTACAATATAGTTCTGCATATCGATAATTTCAATAGTGTGGTAAGTATCGCTATTGGGAACAGTAAATGTTGCTCCTTTACTGATATCCACAACAGCACTGGAATAAATAACATCCTGATTTTCACGAATAACCTGCTGGGTTTTAACACTACTTACATCACTTTGATGAGCCCATTTGTTGACAGATGCTTTAGCAAGGCTTCGTTTCATGTTGAAATCGGTTTCGGATACTTTATAAGCCACATCTGAAACCCCGAAATCTGCAGGTGTGTGATAGTGTGTTTTTGCCTGAGTTTCACTGACAGGATTTACTTCAGGCATTTTGTATTTGCCGTCGATTACAGATTGGCCCGGTCGGTACACGCGCATCAGGAAATTCCATCCTTCGGTTACATCAAGACGATTGGGCACATCACCGCACGCCTCTTTTGATCCGTAATAAACCGTGAAGGTACCATCATCATTGAATTGTACATTCGATGCATTGATGATGCCATTTTCATGCTTCATGTACCCATCATTGCCATAGATAGTGATCGACCAGAAGGCGTCGTTATCCGGCACAGGGTAAGTGGCACTGTGACAAACCTTATAATCGTGCCCACCATTGTAGTTAAGGTAATCGGCATCCCACTCCGGAAACAAGCCCCATACTGCGGCAGCAGCGAAGTGACGGGTATTTTCATCCACCTTCCCACGTGGCCCCTGCATCCCCTTCCAGCTGCTGTATTTTGCAGAGTCCTTTTCATACTGCTCTCTAAGTTTATCCAGAGATTTGCTATCCCACTTGAACGCAGGTAGAGGATCAGCACTGTTTGCTTTTATAATAAATTTATCTTGCAGGTTATTGACCAGCTTGAGTTCATCCTCATCTTTTGGATCAAATACTTGAATACGGATACCTAAACCCAAATATTTTGTATCATTTGGCAGCTTGTGAGTACCAGACTCGTAGATAACAAAAGGGACATAATGATCGTTGTCAACTAGATAAACTGATGCATAACGACCTTTCGGAATCTCAGGCACCGTAATGGTCGCTCCTCCTTCAGTATCGACAACAGCCATTGAATACAAGGTGTCTTTGTTCATTCGAATCACGGTCTGCTTGTCCAATGGAGTCACGCTCCTGAAGTGAAAGAATTTGTTAAGGCCACCAGCTTGCTTGCTTAAATCCTGAAACATTCTATCTGTTTCAGCCCGGATAAAGGTCTCAGGGGCAACCACTATACTGTTAGCAGCATGAGTGATACTTGCAAAAATTAGGGTTACAGCCGACATTACAAAGAAGCCGGAGATCTTGCTCATTGTTATTTTTTTCATATGTTTATTCCTTCTTAATATGTTGAATTTTTATTTAGCAGCTAACTCTTCTTGACTTTGTGCCAAGAGTGTTTGACTACTCCATAGCTTCGAAATACTTGTACATTTTATAATATTCTTGTTCATCTTTTTCCTTTTATTTGTTTTCTAAAACTTCTTTTAAAATATTTCCATTTGCACCTGAGGGTGGTTTTACCCCTGTATAGGCACTCAATGTTCTAGCCACATCAAC
>JAYEOF010000042.1:0-10718 GCA_034722695.1 Campylobacterota bacterium | reverse complement strand
GTTCTGCCTATCACAAAAATAGGAGTGAACATTGTTGTCGGGATTTTAAGTGCAGTTAAAATAATGCCAGTGTAAAAATCTATGTTTGGGTAGAGATTTCGTGAAACAAAATATTCGTCATTCAAAGCTATCTCTTCTATCTTCCCTGCGATCTCCATAAGGTGAGAATCAAGGTTGAGTTCTTCTTTGAGTTCATCTTGTAGTTTTTTGAGTATTTGTGCCCGGGGATCAAAATTTTTATAGACCCTGTGTCCAAAGCCCATGAGTTTAAACTCATCATTGGGATCTTTGGCTTTTTCTATAAATTCCTCTACTCGATCAACAGACCCTATCATTTCAAGTTGTGCAATGACAGATTCGTTGGCTCCTCCATGGGCTCGTCCCCAAAGAGCTGAGATACCTGAAGCAATGGCGACATAGGGGTGTGCACCTGTGGAGGCAATGCTTCTTACTACCGTGGTTGATGCATTTTGCTCATGGTCAGCATGTAGTGTGAAGATGGTGTCTAAAGCACGCACCTCTACATCTTTTATCTCTTCGTGTCCGTTCGCGCAGAGATGCATTTTCCCTCCGGGGTAGGCACGCAGCATGGTTAAAAAGTTTTTTGTGAACTCCAGGTCAATATCTGGCTGGATGAATGGGATACCTAAAGAGTGTCGGTATGCAAATGCTGCAATGGTAGGGATCTTTGAGATGATGCGTCGTGCCATCTCCTGGTACGCGTCTTCACTGTGGCACTCTACATGATCATCATAAAACGTAGAAAGTGCCGTGACTGCTGCAGAGAGTGTTGCCATGGGATGGGCATTGTCCGGGAAGGCATTGAAAAGGTGGCGTAATCCTTCATGTAGAAATGTACGGTGTCGTATTTCCAGATCAAAGTCATTCAACTCCTCTTTGGAAGGAAAGCGGGCATTAAGAAGAAGGTAGCATGTCTCCATGTAGCTGTGATTTAGAGCCAGTTCTTCTATAGGAATGCCCTGATAGCGTAATTCTCCTTTTCCTCCATCGATAAAAGTGATACTGGAGCTACAACTTGCCGTTGATGTAAAACCGGGGTCATAGGTAAACATTCCTGTATCTGCAAAAAAACTTCGTATATCTACGACAGAGGGGCCTCGGGTGCTTTCTAGGATATTGTATTCATATCGTTTGCTGGTGCTATTGTCGATTAATGTAACAGTGTTCTTTTTCATAATATAAAATCCTTTCTCATTACAGATGAATATAGTATATTATGTGTAGAATCTGTGTGTATTTATTCTGTTAAATCCTTTAGGAATTGTATTTCATCATATTCTAATCCAAGAAAATCAACGATGACCTTTAAGTCTCTTTCTGCATTTCCAAGACATGATGTTGCACCCGGACTTGGTGTCATATTGAAGATCAGGCCATTGCCTGGATTGATAGATGCTTCTCCCAGCATAAGCTTTTCTTTCTCTTTGTCTAAAACCTGTGGTCTTACCCCTCCGAATCCATCTGCATACTCTATGTCATCTACACTTAACGAAGGTACGATCTTCCTTGCATCCTGTACAAAGAGTTTTTTATTGATAAACGGTATTTCAAATAAAAAGTTTTTAAATATATAGTTTCTAATATCGCTGTCTTTGAGAAGATCCCAAAATATTTTTACTATTTTTGAGTCAAAATTCAGTGTTTTCCAAAAGTCCAGGTAGGTACCGGGTTTAAATCTCTCAAGCTTAGGCAACACGAGTGCTGTTGGACCAAACCTTGTTTTACCCCCTTCTAAAATATCGGGGTCTCCATGAAGTGCAGCAAAGGGAAGTTTGTTGTTCTGTACCATATAGACTTTGCCGTTGAGGAAGTGTCCGTCAGTCATGTAAAAGCTACCTGCAACCGGCAGACAACCCATGTGCTTCCCATACCCCATCTGATGCGCCAAAAAGAGCGAATGAGCTCCTGCATCCACCGCAACAAAATCGGCAGTATAGATCTCTCCACTTGTGGTTGTGACTTCAAAAGTTTTATCTTCAAGTTCTTCGATCTTATCGACTTGTGAGTTGTAAAATATGTCTGTTCTGGCATCAGATGCTTTTTGTGCCTGTAAGGCAAGCGCTTCAGACATCGCACCAAAATCAACGGTAGTGTATTGGGTGGATGTTCCCATGGCAACGATAGGCTCAGGTCGTACCTTGGTCTGTTCCTTGTCCGCATAGACCAATTTGGGTTCAAGTTCTTTCAGTTTTTCAGCATCCCAAAGTTCAAGATAGGGGAACACTCCTTTAAATTCATTGTATCTGTTCTCAATGAAACGTACTTCTTTTTCTCCTACCCCCATGGCCATCTTTTGATGTTTGAACATGATTTTCTCTTCCAGTCCATACTGCAGACAAAACTTTTCTATCATCTTTGCGGTTCTTTTGGTGACCTTTGCTTTCTCCAGTGTATAGTTTGTCTCTATGTCCCCGATATGAATGGTCTGAGAGTTACTTGCACCTTTGGAATTTAGGGGAGATAGGGTTTCGTATTTTTCAAGTAGACATAGGGATTTACTATTGGTGTATTTTGCTAACTCATAAAAAAGAGCTGTTCCAGAGATCCCGCCTCCGACAATTAAAACATCATAATGTTTATTTTTCACTGTTTGATTCTCCATGTTTTTTTAAAGTGCTTCTAGTTTTATCGCTATATCTTCAGCGATTTTTTCATAATTTCTTATGTCTAATAATCTTTTTTGACCTTTAATACCCACCTCAGCAATTGACTCTTTGCTTAAAGAGAGTATGTATTCTAGTTTTTCTTTGATGTTATCGCGTTCAAATTTAGAAAACCAAGCATCGGTACAATCTGTAAAAATTGTGTTGGTATGGTTAGAAGTTGTCATGATACAAGGGATGGCAGAGGTATAGTAGTCAAATATCTTCACAGGGGTTGAAGTATTATAGACGGGGTAATCTGGTAAGAGAGCCACGCCTATATCTGATTTTGCAATGAGATCAAGCAATTCATCTTTATTTTTTGCATTATAAATTTCAATATTGTCTTCTAATCCCTTATATTGACTAACCAATTCACGAGCATACTGAGGGTCTCTAGTTGATATGCTTAATTTCCATCTATCAGAATCTAGTTGTGAAAATGCTTCTAAAACCGTTTTAAATTCTCTTACTTTGTCTAACGTCCCTGAATAAAAGAATCTTTTTTCTTCTCCTTGATGTTGTATATTTGCATGAAGTATCTTTGGGTCTATTCCTGGAGGGCAGATAATAGTTTGAGTCGTCACATTGGGAAAAAATTCTTTATGCATACTTAGGGAGGTAGGTAAAAATGCATCACAGTTATTGATGATTTTTGTTTCATTAAATGTTTTAAACTTATCTGTCATTTTATCCACAACAGTGACTTCTCCCTCAGCGATACAACACCTGATCTGTACTCTTCTTTTTGGGATAGAGAGTCTAAAAGCGGTTTTATAGTGGTATTTCTTTTTTTCTTCGAGTATATGTTTCATGATGCCTATATCATTTCTGACCATAACATAGTCGTAACTATCAACAGGTATATCATTTCTGTTAAGTTCGTCAAGAAGTACATTTTTATATCTTGTAGGCATAGTAAATCTATGCAGATCTTTTCGTTCAAAATCAGATTTAAACTCTGTAAAATAGACAATATCAACCGTTAAATGTTTTTTTAGGTACGTTTCAAATAAAGGAGCTATGAAACTATGATCCATGTATTCATCTTGGTCTGTAATATATAATAATTTTTTCATACAAATACCTCTCAATACGCTTTTGGTTTTAACTATAGTAATAGTAGTATAATTTAGCTATAATCCTACGCAAAAAAGGATATTTTTATGAAAAATTTTGAAAATGTAAATGTAGAGTTGGAAGGAAATAGTTACTTTGACGGAGCAGTTACAAGCCGTACGGTAAATTTTGCAGATGGAAGCAAAAAAACTCTAGGATTTATGTTGCCGGGTGAGTATGAGTTTGGTACAGCTGCAGCAGAGCTTATGGAGATCACTTCAGGTGAGTTGGATGTAAAACTTCCCGGGAGTGATGCCTGGGTTAGCATAAAAGGCGGAGAGTCTTTTGACGTACCTGCTAACAGTAAATTTCAAGTCAATGTGAAAACAATTACTGACTATTGTTGCTCTTATTTGTAGAAAATTGTAAGATTTCACAAATACTCCACACAAAAAAGCTATATTTCACTGAAGAAGGTTGTAGAGCATCTTCTCCCTCCCCTTTTTAAGGTGCTCTTTCCTAACGAGTGTTGGGATGGCCTTCTCGGTAGCTTTTCATTTACTGTGTCCTCTTATTCCCTTTTAGGATACAAACCCCTGAAAATATTTTATCAGAAAAGCTACCTTTTTAATTTCCCCATCCGTGCATACGTCTTGCAACAATGACATCGTAATGTTCAAAGAGGTCATCTATGATATTGATGGAAACATAGTATTGTTCTGTAAGAATATCTCTCCACTCATCACGTTGGGTATAATTACTGTTTGGTGTGAAAATAATAATATTCCCGCCTGTCCTAATGATAGGATAGCATTTCTCTAAAAATATAGTTTTATCTTCCTGGCTAAAATCAAGTGTAGCAATGAGATAATCATATTCGATAGCTTGCATTTTATATCTGGGACGACTAAGATTAAAATTTGAAATCTTGATATGTGTCTGCCCTGCATATTTGGTAATGGACTTATCGTAAAAAGCAGATTTCGTACAGTTTAGGTAGTAATCACTCTCATGTATTTTACAAAATGCACTCAAGTGTTTAGTGAGTAAATGAGAACCATCGGAAAAATGTACGATGCGTTGTCCGGGCTTGTCTTGAATAATTTCCAGCAGTTGCTCGAGTTTGTCTTCTTCTAAAGTTTTCATAGATTTAGTCTATCTAAAAATCAGACTAAATGTGTATAATGTTTTAAAATAAATAAGAATAAATTTATCAAGGTAAACATATGCAACGTAAAAAGATATACAATCCTGAATCCCAGGAAAAAACAAGTGAACGAAGGATATTTGGAGGAGATCCGACCGGGATATTTGAACTGAATGATATCAAATACCAATGGGCCTATAACCTTTGGGAGATGATGCTTAACAACACATGGTTCCCAAAAGAAGTCGATATGACAAGGGATGTCAATGACTATAAACATCTTACCGATGCAGAGAAGTCAGCGTATGATAAAGTCTTGGCACAGCTTATTTTTATGGATTCGCTCCAGACCAACAATATCATCGATAATCTGAATCCGTTCATCACTTCTCCTGAGGTGAATCTTATCTTGGTAAGACAGGCATTTGAGGAGGCACTGCACTCTCAAAGTTATGCAGTCATGGTTGACAGTATCTCTACAAATTCACAAGAGATCTATGAACTTTGGAGAAGAGATATGAAGCTCAAAACCAAAAATGATGCTATCGCAAGAGTCTATGAAGAGCTCTCAAGCAATCCAACAGATACAAATATCGTCAAAGCGATGTTTGCCAACCAAATCTTGGAAGGTATTTACTTTTACAGTGGTTTTGCCTACCTTTATACCCTTGCACGTTCGGACAAGATGTTGGGAACAGCGCAGATGATACGTTTCATACAAAGAGATGAGGTAACACACCTTTTACTTTTCCAAAACATGATCAATGCGACAAAAAAAGAGAGACCGGAGCTTTTTACCAAAGAACTTGAAGAAGAAGTCTATCAGATGTTCAGAGATGCAGTAAAGCTTGAATCTGAGTGGGGTGCGTATATTACACAAGGACAAATTCTTGGGCTTACAGATGAGATCATTGAACAGTATATTCAGCATCTTGCAGATAAAAGACTGCATGCAGTAGGGATGGAAAAGCTTTACAATGTGGAGCACCCTATCAAATGGGTGGATAACTTTTCACAGTTTAATGATCAAAAAACAAACTTCTTTGAGGGAAATGTAACGAACTACTCAAAAGGAAGTCTTGACCTGGATGACTTTTAGAAACTTTTAAAAAGAGAGAATAATGTTAAAAATACCTAAACAGATGGGAGCAGCGGTACTTCAGCTCCCAAGTAAAAAACGCTATCAGGAGAACCTTGATAAACTACTGGAACTTCTTACCCTGCACCAAGATAAACAGATCATTGTTATTCCGGAAGTGTATCTTACTGCCTATGACTATGAACATTTGACCACAGCAGCAAAGTTTTCAGCTAAAGCACTTAAAACGCTTAAGCAGGTTGTAGATGAACAGATAGTTGTCTTAACACTTATCCTTGAAGATGGAGATGAGTTCGTCAATCAGGCAGTAGTGATACACAAACACAAAGTGGTGCACAAACAAGATAAGGTCAAACTTTTTAAGCTGGGTGATGAAGATATCTATCTCACGGCAGGGAAAGAAAAAAAGATAAAGCCTTTTGAGATAGAGGGTGTCACGTATGCATTGCTTATCTGTTTCGAACTACGATTTAAAGACTTATGGAAGCAGATAGAGGGTGCAGATGTGGTACTTGTTCCAGCAAGGTGGGGCTTGCTTCGTAAAGGACACTTGGAGATACTCTCTCGTGCTTTAGCCGTCATGAATCAGTGTTATGTGCTCCTCTCGAACAGCTCTGATTCAGATATGGCAAGTTCATCCGCGATCATTGCCCCAAATGGCAATGTTATCATGAATGATGAAAAAGAGGTCGTAGAAGGGGTAGTGGATTTTAGAGAAATTAAGAAGATGCGACGCTATATCGTGATGGATTAATCACATTTTAGATAAAATCCCCTAATATTTAGGACTTTTGGGGAAGCGGGCGTATGATAAAAGCGAGACAGCGACAAAATCTTGTTGCAGAAATAGAGAAACATTTTACACTGGATGCTCACGTAAAAGAAGCATTTTTGGCTGTAGATAGAGAGATATTCGTACCCAATGAATTTAAGCACCTTGCGTATCAGCTTGAGGCACTCCCTTTGGCTGCAAGTCAATGGATATCTTCACCCTTGACTGTAGCAAAAATGACACAGCATTTAGAGCTTGATGGTGTTGACTCTGTACTTGAAGTAGGGTGTGGAAGTGGCTATCAGGCAGCTATTTTGAGTAAGATCTGTCGTCGTGTCTTCACCATAGAGCGTATAGACGAGCTTCTTAAAGAGGCTAAAAGCCGTTTTTCCAAGCATGAAATGCACAATATCTTTACACGTTTTGATGATGGACAGAGAGGGTGGAAACAGTATGCACCCTTTGAACGTATTCTATTTTCAGCTACAGCAAAAGAGATCCCGGAAGTACTCTTTGAACAGTTGGCAGAAGGCGGTATTCTGATCGCCCCTATTGAACAGAGTAAAGACTATCATCTTATCACACGTTATTATAAAAGAAATGGACGTATTACTTCAGAAACTATTGAACAATGTCTATTTGTTCCAGTCTTGGACGGTACTCAAAAGTAAATTAGTAACCATCATTGCATTCATAAACAACTGAAAAAACCTTCGCCGAACAGAAGTTCGACTACGGTTTTTTCAAACATTTCTAAACACAAGCATGGCTACTACTTTATCTTTTGATAAAACAGAAAGTGTAAACCTTTCATTAAACTTATGCTATGATTTACAAAATTGTAAACAGGGATGAGAATGGAAAAGTTGATGAAGCCGGCAGAATATGCTAAAGAATTGGGTATCTCGAGACAAGCGGTCTATGCAAAGATCAAAAGAGGTATCCTGACGGCTAAAAGTGTAGAGGGTAAACTTTACATTGTTGTTGACAGCACAAAAGAAAATGAGACTTCAAAACCTGCGCAAGAACCAAAACAAAAATCTACAACAATATCTGACTCAACAGAAAATCTCCAAAAAGATTACAAAGCACTGCTTGAAGCTAAAGATGAAACGATCGCTGTGCTTAAGGGTACGGTTAAAGATCTTAAAGAGAGTAATAATCAGATTTCAACGACGCTTAGAAGTGAGATAGATCTGCTTAAAGAGGCATTTCATGAAATGCGTACATTGTATGTACATAGACTTGAACAGAAACAATCACAAGAGGCTATCGAAGTGATTACAGAAGAGGAGAGTGTTGAGGTGCCAGAAGAGCGTTGGATAGGTATTAAGAAGTTTTTCAAACAACTGGGTGTGACTAAAGAGAAACATCAGGAAAAAGTACTGAAAAGTTTGAAAAAAGCCTATAAAAAGGGAGATGCCCGTTTGATGAAAGAGGATGGGAAACTTAAGCTCAATGCAAACAAGAAATATAAGGATCTCTTAGCCTAATGCAATTACTTAAAAATTTTTCAAAAGAGTACAGTCTCTTTTTAGCCATCATCACTTTTTTTGTTATGCACCATTTTGAGCATACACTGGTACAAAGTACGGGAGGAAACCTGCTAGGGTTTGGTATCTTGTTTGCCGTCATCATCTACGCGGCGATGAGCGTAGCCCATCATGCAGAGATGCTTGCAGAGAAGTTTGGAGAGCCTTATGGTACACTCATACTTACTTTTTCAGCCGTAGTAGTGGAGATAGTCATCATCGTCATCATGATGACGCACGCAGAAAACCCTACTCTTGCACGTGACACTATATACTCTGCTATTATGCTTGATATCAATGGATTGTTGGGAGTAGCAGCTATCATCGGTGGTATCAAGTATGGAGAACAACCGTACAATGTTGACTCTTCCAACTCATACCTTTCTATGTTGCTTGTCGCCATAGGTATCGCTATGGTATTACCGCATTTCATAGATACAGCACATTACACTATGTTTGTCGTATTTACTGTCATTACTTTTGTATTGCTTTATGTAACGTTTACACGTATACAGCTCAAGTCTCACAGGTACTTTTTTGAGTATGAAGGAGCAGAGGAAACATGTGATGAAACAGGACATTGTGAACCGCATGGAGAGATAAACGCTTGGTATCACACGGCTGCTCTTGTGTCATACATCGTAGTCATTGGTGCATTGGCTGAGGTGCTTTCAGTCTTTATGGGAAATACCTTAGCTAACTACGGACTCCCTCTAGCCATAGGTGCTGTAGGTGTGGCACTCATTTCAGCTTCCCCGGAACTCATAGTAGCCGTACGTGCTGCCTTGGATAACCGTATGCAAACTGTTATCAACATAGCCCTTGGTGCATCATTGGCAACTATACTGCTCACCATACCAGCAGTTATCGTAGTCTCTTACTATATGGGTATGGATTTACAGCTCGCTATTACCCCTGTACAAGGTGTCATGCTGGGCTTGACACTCTTAGTGAGTATCGTCAACTTTAACGATGGTGAAACGAATGTGCTTGAAGGGTTCTTGCACTTTATTTTATTTGTGGTGTTTGCTTTCTTATTGTTTGTGTAGGGTGCGTTTGCTAACGCACCGATTGAACAATGGGTATTGATATAAATTTATCTATGATTTAAAAAGGTGCGTTGGCAAACGCACCCTACGAAAATAATCTAACCAATTTTCCAACCACCTCATCATCTGCATAAACCTTCACATACCGAATATCATAACGGGAAAAATGCTCTATGTGTTTCTCATCGTTCTCTTTTAATTTTGCAAGATACTTCTCTATACTTTTCTTTCCAAAATAGGTATCCATCTTAGCTTTACCTTGCGGACTGCTAAGTGTCACCTCTCCAAGTTTTTTGGGAGACTCTTCCTCTCTGTCTCGTATAATGATGGCAATGACTTCATGTTTCTGTGCAAGAAGTGACAGATCTACTTCAGCTAAAAAATCTCCCAGTACAAAAAGAAGTGAAGGTTTATGCACTCTTTTGAAGAGGTTTTGTATGGAGGTATTATAGTTGACTTTGCTACCAAGCAGAGAAGCATCAAAAAGTGTTTTGGAAAACTGTTCTATGTGATAGAGTTGTTTTGTGGGTGGTGTTACATTTGTATGATCTTGTTCATAGCTTAACCCTGTAAACAGATCACTATTTTGCTGTGCCGCGTAGCCCAAAAGTGTGGCCACTTCTGTAAGCTTGTTCTGCTTAGCATTTCCTGACCCAAAATAGAGGCTTCCATCCATTAAAGCAGCCACAACAACTGAGAGTTCACGGTTAGCATGCAACTCCTTTATATAGGGTTTTCCAAGCTTTGCCGTGATGGTCCAGTTTATCTTGCGGATATCATCTCCCATCTGGTACTCTCGCAACTCTGAAAAGTCATAACCCTCACCGTGAAGTTTTGAAAGATTGTGTCCTGACAGCAGGGTATAGACTTGGTGTCTTGCTTTGAGTTGGAGAGCCTTGAAAGAAGTTGTCACTTTGTGACCTCTTCTTTAATGAGGAATGAGGAATGAGGAATGAGGAATGTTGGTATGCTTTTTTGCAAAAAGCTTTGATTTGTTGAGGTGCTATGTTTCATAATTCATAATTCCTACGGTATCGGTAAATTTTCTACAATACTAGAGATAATCTCATCACTGCTCACACCCTTGGCTCGAGCCTCATAAGAAAGCACTATCCGATGACGAAGCACATCATGAACCACATAGCCTATATCAGCAGGGGTAACAAAATCATTCCCCCTCAAAAAGGCTTTGGCTTTGGCTGCTTTATAGAGGTCTATGGAAGCTCTGGGACTTGCACCGAACATGATATTCTCTTCAATAAAAGCTAAGTTAAATTTAGCAGGGTCCCTGGTAGCAGAGATGAGATGCACAATGTACTGCTCCAACTCTTTGTCTATATGTATTTTCTCCAGTTCTTCCTGTAGCGTATGCAGTTCTTCTATGCTGAGTACCTTTT
>JAYEOF010000041.1:0-2469 GCA_034722695.1 Campylobacterota bacterium | reverse complement strand
GGTGTATTAAATCCCCTCCCTATCGCTCCTACAGTAGCAGATAATACGGATATCACAATTGCTGTCAATCTTAGTGCCAAAGTTAGCAAAGAGTATAAACTGCATATTCCAAGAAGAGAGCGTGAAAAAGAGAGTGGCATGCAAGAGATCTTTTCTGATATGGCACAAAAGGCTGAACAACTCTTCTCAAGAGAGAAAAAAAGTACATTTGATGAGATGGGTATGTTTGATATTATGGGACGTACGATCGATATCATGCAGAATGCTGTACTCGAATGTAAAATGGCAGGATACTCACCTGATATTATCATCGGTGTCCCCAATGATGCTTGTGGTTTTTATGAGTTCAACAGAGCGTATGAAATGATAGAGCTTGGAAGGATGATCGCAAAAGAGCATCTTAAAGAGGGTTTGCCCCTATAGGTATTAGAAGTGTATTTTAGGCTTTAAGAAAACGTTCTAAAATGATCTTTGCAGCAATAGAGTCTATCTTCCCGTCTTTCTTGTGTTTAAAGATACCCATCGTAAGCTCTTTGGCTTCAATACTTGAACTCTGTTCATCCTGGTACGCAACAGGGATAGAGAGTTCCAGAAGTGAGACAAAGTGTTTGATGCGTCTCTCCATCTCTTCAGAGCTGGAGCCATCTTTCGGAAGACCAACGATAAGTTTATCTATCTCCCACTCATCTAAAAAAGTGTTGATATCTCTTGCGGCTTGATTACGGTTTTTTCTGAGTATGGCATCTTGTGGTACGACAATCTTTCCATCAAGAGAGATCGCGACACCGATACGTTTGAGACCTACGTCTATACAGGCTAATTTCATAGCCGTATTATAGCCAATTTATACTCATCTTCTATAGTATGGATCATCATAATCATAGTGGTCATTATGGATATAAGGTCTATAATATCTATGATCAAATATTCCTCTTCCTCGTACGCGATCATGGAAAGTGTAATATCTATCGTATCTATAGAATATACCCTCTAAAAAGTAACCCATTTTATTGAAATATCCATAGTAATATCCATATCTGTCATAGAAAGAGGCTCTGTCATAGAAAAAATCAAAATACCATGCTTGGCGGTAGTGTCTGTATCCACGTTGCTTATAAGCTCTTCTATCATTAAAATAGGTTTTTGATGGCGCATGGTGCATTCTCCGCTGTGCCTTTTGATGTCGCTTTTTCATCTTTTTAAACTCTTGATGCGTTCTAAAATTTCGTTTAACTGTATCTCTTTTTCTTAAGTTTCTATCCAGTTTCTGTTGTGTATGTTTTCTTCGTGCTTTATATCGTCTCTGTTCAGATTTTTTGTTTCTATTTTCAATTTTTTGATATTGACCTTTTTTTTCTGCTCTATGCTCTCTTTTCTCCACTCTTGGGCGCTGATTTTTCCTCTCTGTTTTATGACGTTTCTGCTCAGTTCGATATTGCCTCTTTTCAGTTCTTTGTTGTTGACGATTTTTATCGATTTGTTGATGTTTCTGTATAGCTCTAAGCTCTCTTTTTTGTTCAGTATTTTTTTCAGATATATTCTGAGAAAATGTATTCGCTGAAAATACTGTAGTTAAACTAAGTGTGATAAATAAAATAGTTTTTTTCATTTTATGATCCTTTATATGAAATGTTCTGATAGATCCTAATTTTAGAAGTTGTAGTCATAGCATAAAATAAGTTTGTGGAGGCATTGTGAGTTACCATTTTTTTAATCTCCTTAGCAAATACAGAATAAATTAAAAGTAGGCCTTTTAAAAAGCAAAGTCTTTAGATTGGCATGTTAGAATAAAGCATAATTATTTGAAAAAGCCAAACTCATCGTGAGGTGAGGACGGAAAGCTATGGGTCTTAACGAGATCGCCAAGTTGCCAAATATCTTCTGATATCTACTTTTTCCTTAATTATATTTCACAATGTTTGAGAGTGTAGTGTATAAGCAGAGCCAGTACTTTGCCTACACAAACTATTTGATATAAACTATTATACTAGGAAATAATATGAAAAAAATAATTTGGTTATATGTAATAGGGTTACTTTCATTTTTATATGCGGGTAGTGCAATAGATGTAAAAGAGATTGAGATATTTTGGGTATGGGTCGCTTTATTTGCTTTAGGGATGGTTGGAATTATTATCTTGTTTTTTTCTTCCAAACATATAAGAACAATACGAAAACTGCATAAAGAGATGTTTGACAAACAGCTTGAAATGGAGCATTCTCAAAGTCTGTTTCTTGCAAGTATGGGTGAAAATATTCATGATATAGTAGAACAGAGATTTGCAAAAACATCAGATAGAGTAAATAAATCATTATCTGAAGATATTGTGCAAGATCATAGACTTTTAGATGTAACCAATGATCTTATTGAGTTTTTAAGATTAAAGTCTAAAAAAGTTGAGATCGTTAATGAAAAATTTAATTTAAATAACGTATTGAATGAGATTTCAGGATCAATATGCTCAACTTT
>JAYEOF010000040.1:5551-10767 GCA_034722695.1 Campylobacterota bacterium | reverse complement strand
TTCCCATCCATCACTCTTAATGAAGTTGTCCAACGCTGCCTGTGAACCAAATGCGATGACATAAGAAGTTTTCTGAAGTCCCAGTTGAAATCCAACAGAAGCTGATGCAATGCTATAGTAACCTTTTGTTTCACCATTTACACGCAATACACCCTCGCCGTATTCTCCACCTACAACAAATCCAGCTTTAGTAACAGAAGGAAAAATAAGGTAACCTTTGGTTCTTGAAAGAAACTCTTCACTGCCTTTAACCTCTTTGGCAAACTGCTTAAGTGCTTCGCTTGCTTTAGCTTCAATGACAGATGCCGGTTCTGCCATAGAGTAACTACTTAAAAGCAGCACAAGTGAAGCGATAAGTGCTAAGGGGTTAAGTTTATTGTATTTCATGGAAATCCTTTAGATAATTTTATGAATTATAACAGATAAATGTTAAGCAATTGTGTATAATTTTAAAATATAAAAATAAAGGGTTGATTTTGGAAAGAATTACAATTAAAGCTTATGCAGTAAAACATAAGCTCAGTATATTCAATGTGATGAAAATGGTAAAGTCAGGTAAAGTTAAAAGTGAAGTATTTCAGGAGAAGGGTAGAGAGGTCACTTATATTTTATTTGATGAAGAGACAGAAAAAGAGATCCAAGAACAAATTGTACCTATGGAACATAAAGAGGAGTTTATGCTTCGTGAAGAGATGAAGTTCTTACGAAAAGAGATTCAACTTTTACGCAAAGATGTAGAGGAGCTGAAAAAGAAGCTATAATACAAATAGGAACGATATAATAGAAATCTCTTTAAAGGAGACAAAATGAAAGTAGCATATATTACAGATGATATCTATCTTGAACATGATACAGGCATGGCTCATCCGGAGTCAGCACAACGGCTTATGGCTATCAATAAAGCCATCGAACCACTTCAACATAAACTATTGGAAAGATCCCCTATCTGGGTCTCCAAAGAGATACTTCAAACCGTACACTCTGCGGAACATGTCCAAACTATTATAGATGCAAGTGAATATGGAACACCTATCGATTCAGATACGATATGCAGTGCTGATTCATATAAGGCTGCAGTTAAAGCAGTAGGAGCAGGTATCGTAGCGATAGATGGGATAAAAGCAGGGGAATTCGAGAGGGCTTTTTGTGCTGTACGTCCTCCCGGACATCATGCCACACCTAGACAGGCGATGGGATTTTGCCTTTTTAACAATATTGCCATCACTGCAAGATATGCACAAAGTCTAGGCTATAAAAAAGTGATGATCATCGACTTTGATGTACATCATGGCAATGGTACTCAAGACACCTTTTATGAAGATGATTCAGTCTTTTACTTCTCTTCGCATCAAGCGTTTGCTTATCCCGGTACAGGTTCTGAAAGAGATAAAGGTTCGGGAGCAGGTGAGGGCTTTACTGTTAACTTCCTGATGATGCCAGATGGTGGAGATGATGAAGTATTGGATATCTATGCAAATGACCTGCCCCCATATGTTGAAAGCTTTGATCCCGATATTATCTTAGTTTCAGCGGGTTATGACTTACACGAAAGTGATCCTCTGGCTCAGTTAAATGTCACTACTGAAGGTATTGCAAAGATAGTACGTCTCATACTTGACAGTGCAAATGTACCTTTTGTCTTCTTTTTAGAGGGGGGATATGATGTGGATGCACTAGGTAAGAATGTAAAAATAACATTAGAGGAGATGCTTAAATAATATATGATGTGTTCAAATGATACAAATATTTTTATTGTAAATTTATTTAATAAATAATACTTATATATATAAATAAAATAGATATACTTAATCTATGGAACTCTATCAAATCAAAAACATTGCCGGACATCTTGCGAAAGCTTTTTTGAGTAATCCTCTTACACCTGTACTGGCTGTTGCCATTTTATTGTTAGGGTATATATCACTCGAGGTGATGCCCAGAGAAGAGGATCCGCAGATAGAAGTAAGTGGTGGTTCTGTCATTGTGGCGATTCCGGGTGCAACACCAAGTGAGATCACCAATGTTGTGATCAAGCCTCTTGAACGCCGTATTCGTGAGATCAAGGGTGTAGAACATGTTTATGGTACAGCCATGAATAATTTCGGGATGGTCAATGTACAGTATTTCATAGGGGAGAACAGAGAATCCTCAAACCTCAAGCTTTATGACAAAGTCATGCAAAATATGGATCAACTCCCTACAGGTACAATGCCACCCTTGGTTAAACCTTTTGATATCGATATAGATATCCCTATCCTAACCGTTGCCTTTTATAAACTGGATGATACCCCCAATGATACGATCAAACTCTATAAAACCATTCGTGATATACAACAAAATATCAATGCACTTGATAATGTCTCCAAAACCACACTCAAAGGGGTCAAGCGACCACAGTTCAATGTCTTGATAGACTTGCATAAACTTTCCGGTTATCATATCTCTTTAGGGCAGGTGGCAGGAGCGATCAAGTCTATCTCCAGTAATGCGCCGCAAATAGATACCACAACAGCTACAGGCAAGCTGGTTGTCTTTGGTGTGAAGAATGCCATAGATGATATAGAAGATCTTAAAGAGCTCATTGTTGCACAATATATGGGTTCACCTATTTATCTGAAAAATATCGCCAGAGTGGATTATAGTTATGATATACAGAACTATCAATCTGCTTCTATTACCTATGATGTCATAAAACAGCAGAGTAAAGCAGAGCATCATCAAGATGAGGATAAAGAAAGAAATGTGCTTTTCCGTGATGCAGGTGACCAGATCACCATGACAGTCTCTAAACTCAAAGGCACCAATGCCGTACTCATAGCTGAGAGTGCTATAGAAGAGCTACATGCAGCCAGAGAAGAGTTGCAAAAGCATGGGGTTGGCTTCATTGTTACACGTAATTACGGTGAACGGGCAAATGAAGCGGTGAACGAGTTGGTACATCACCTGGTAATTACTATTTTTATCATTGCCCTTATTTTGATCCCTTTTCTTGGCTGGAGAGAGTCTTTGGTTGTAACGATCGCTGTACCTATGATACTTGCAACCACACTTTTTATCGCTTTGATGACAGATCAGACCATCAACCGTATTACGCTTTTTGCCTTTCTTTTGAGTCTTGGGCTTATTGTTGATGATGCCATCATAGTGATAGAAAATATCCACCGTCGACTGCATCTGCCTGAATCTAAAGATATGGAGTTTGATGAGATCATCATTGAGGCGACAGATGAGATAGGGCCTTCAACGAATATTGCCACTATTGCCATCATGTTAACGATGATACCTATGGGGTTTGTGGGTGGCATGATGGGACAGTTTATGAAACCTATCCCCCTGAATGTACCTGTAGCATTGGGTGTATCTCTTTTTGTAGCATATGTATTTGCCCCTTATCTGGCACGTAAATTCATAAAGTTTAAAAAGGGAGGGCATGACTGATGGAAAGTTTTGTTTATAAGATCATCAGCTCCAAGCGTAATAAATGGATCGTTACTTTTCTTGTCATTCTCTCTATGGCTGGGGCGGTCATGATGATACCAAGTGGGATGGTACTTGCCAGAATGCTACCGGGTAAAAGTGCCAATACCTTTACCATCTATGTAGATACGGCCACAAATGCTTCCATCGTAGAAACGAAACGGGTCACGACCTGTATTGTCAATACCCTTAAAAAAGAGAAAGAGATCACCGATATGGAAGTCTATTTGGGGCAGGGTGCTCCTTTGGATTATGCCGGTCTGGTTAAAGGTGCCGCACTCAAGTCACTTAAAAACCAGGCGGAAGTGGTCATCAACCTTACCGATAAACATGGACGGGATGAACCCTCTTTTATGATGGTACACCGTATACGTCCGGAGATAAACAAGGCTTGTGGTTCTTTGGTCGAAAATGCTTCCATACGTTTTACAGAGATGCCTTCCGGACCTCCTACACTTGCGACTATCGTAGTAGAACTCTATGGTAAGAATGATGCTGTTTTACGTAAAACAGCAAACAGAGTTGCAGGAGTTTTAGCAGATACAGAAGGACTCGTCGATATAGATGTGATGCAGGATGATCTCTATACGAAGTATGATCTGGTTCCCGATAAAGAGAAGATCATACGAAGCGGTTTGAGTGTAGATCAGGTTAATCAGATCATTTATCTTGCATTTAAGGGGATGCCTATTGCGGTAAAAAATACACGGGATCAGCAAGATCAGATCCCTATCTTTTTACGACTTGATGATGACACACGTATTGTAGAATTCAATACAGAAACAGCACTGCTTAGTAAACTCTCTTCTCTCAAGCTTATGAACAAAAGAGGGATGATGGTACCGTTAAGTGAAGTGGTAGATGTAAGATCAACTGCTTCAAGTCCTACTATCTTTAGGAAAAATCTTAAAAATATGGTGACCATTACTGCAGAGTGTGATATGGTGAGTCAGGTTTATCCACTGCTTGAAGCACGTGAAAAGATGCTCGATGTGCTCTCGTCTGAGTATAACCTGACAAAAGTAGATGGTATTAATACCTTTATGTTCGATCTTAATGCAGTTGATAGGGAGACAGGCTCTAAAATGCTTATACGTTGGGACGGAGAGATGAAAGTCTCACTTGATACCTTTCGTGATCTTGGTGGGGCTTTTATATCGGCATTGGTACTGATGTTTCTTTTGATGGTTGTCTACTATAAATCTTTTGCCCTAAGCGGTATTGTCCTCATAGGAAGTTTTCTTTCGATCATAGGGGTAATAGTCGGTCACTGGGTCACAGACAAGATACAGCTTTATGCTACAGATACACACTTCTTTCTTACGGCAACATCACTCATAGGTTTCATCTCCCTTATGGGTATCTCTGCACGGAGTTCTCTGCTTCTCATAGACTTTGCAAAATCTTTGATAGCAGATGAGGGAATGGAGAAGAAAAGAGCTATTGCTATTGCCACTGCAACAAGAGCCAAGCCCATTATGCTTACGGCAGTGGCCATCATACTGGGGAGTCTTCTGTTGGCTACAGATCCTATCTTTGGTGGGCTCGGTGTTGCATTGATCTTTGGAAGTATGGCAGCGACACTGGTATCGCTCTTCTTTATTCCTGTACTTATGGATAATGCCAGGGCAATGATGCCCGATGGGTATTTCATGCATAATATAAAGGTAAGAAAAGGTACGTGGTGTATTATCACGGATAATATTAAATCACTCTTCCCGCCACTGAGAAGAAAGTAG
>JAYEOF010000040.1:0-5451 GCA_034722695.1 Campylobacterota bacterium | reverse complement strand
AAGATGAAAAAAATAATTTTAGGAATGGTATTAGTGGGTTCGTCGCTCATTTACGCAGAGGGGTCTGTTGTATTTGAGCAGGTTTTTGGTGGTGAAGAGGATGATGTGGCAAAGTCAGTGGTTAAAACGGATGATGGCTATCTGATCGCTGGTAAGACCAAAAGTTTTACGGATCATAGAGATTTTGGTGCTTATGTGATCAAGATCGATAAAAATGGGAAGAAACTATGGTCCAAAGTCTACGGCGGTGAAGATGATGAAGAGGCAAATGACATTACACGTTTTGGAAAGGATTTTGTATTTGTCGGTTCGACAGAGACATACGGCAATGAGAATCTCAGCTTCTATATGGTGAAAATTGACAATGAGGGAAAGATAGATTGGCAAACTGTCTATTATCGAGATGATGATGACCAATACAACGGTAATGCACTGGTAGCTGATGGAGATAAACTGATCTTCGCCGGTACAGAGACTCACTTACAGTTTTTTGGTGCCAAGGTCAATCCTTATATCTTCAGTACGAACAAAGAGGGAGATAAGCTCTGGGGCGGTTTTTACGGTGGTGAAGATGAAGACGATGCCCATGCGGTCATCTCTGTCTCAGATGGTTATGTCATGGCAGGTAAAACCGAAAGTTACGGACATGGAGATTTTGACAGCTACATCGTAAAGCTCGACAAAACGGGTAAAAAACTCTGGTACGCTGCCTATGGTGGTAAAGATAATGATTGTGCTTCTGATGTGATCGCTACGGATGAGGGCTACTTGATGGTCGGAACCACAGAGAGCTTTGATAATAATTACAAAGATGTTTATGTGGTGAAAACAGATAAAAAAGGAAATAAACTCTGGCAACGTACTTATGGAGGAAGTCGTGATGACCAGGCCTTTGCTGTTACACAGGCTCCTGACGGCAACTATGTGATGGTTGGGAAGTCGGAAAGTTTTACACGTCGAAACGGTTCTGATCTCTATCTGGTCAAGATAGATAAAAAGGGTAAATTGCTCTGGGAGAGAACCTATGGTGGAGAGAGTGATGATGCGGGTTATGATATTGTAACAACAGAAGATGGATATCTGATCGTTGGAGATAAAAAGACAGATCGAAGAAGAGACAGTGATGTATGGGTACTGAAAGTAAATTTTAACGGTAAGTTGCGATAAAGTCTTATTACCTTTGTCAAAAATCATCATCAAAAGATCAAACGACTTGCTTTTGTGACAGATTCTGCAGTCGGAAGTGTTGCAGAGACCATTGCTTCACATTTTGTTAAGGCTGAGATCAAGAACTTTGCTTTTGATCAGCTTGATGAAGCTAAATCATGGATTTTAGAAAACGTATGAGATGAAAATAATGGGCACTTTATGGAAAATGAAAACCTTATAAAGTTAACTTATTTTATAAGGTTTCTCACTATAGTGGCATTTAAAAGTGCCAGATCGCCTTTGTGCATTATCCCGAAACTACTAGGCTATATCGAACCGATCCAGATTCATCACCTTGGTCCACGCGGCTACAAAGTCATGGACAAAGCGCTCTTGCGCATCCGAACTTCCATAGACTTCAGCCAGAGCGCGCAGCTGTGAGTTTGAACCGAAGATCAAATCGACTCGGGTACCGGTCCACTTGAGTTCACCTGTCGTGCGATCACAGCCTTCAAATACATCTTCAGCATCTGAAACTGACTTCCATATAGTGCCCATATCAAGCAGATTGACGAAGAAGTCGTTGCTAAGTGACTCTGGCTGCTCGGTGAAGACACCATATTGGCTCTGACCAACATTGGTATTTAAAACGCGCATGCCACCTACAAGAACCGTCATCTCAGGTACACTCAGTGTTAGCAATTGTGCCCGATCTACCAGCAGCTCTTCAGCGGAGACGGAGTATTTGGTCTTCAAATAGTTACGGAAACCATCGGCAACCGGCTCTAGTACGTCAAATGAATTAGCATCGGTTTGTTCCTGCGATGCATCCATACGGCCCGGTGTGAAGGGAACAGTTACTTCATGACCCGCATTCTTCACTGCCTGTTCAATACCTGCACAACCTGCCAAAACGATCAGGTCAGCAAGCGAAATTTTCTTATCGCCGGTCTCGGCATTGTTGAACTCATCCTGTATGCCTTCGAGTGTGGCTAGCACTTTTTTGAGTTGATCTGGCTGGTTCACTTCCCAATCTTTCTGCGGTGCCAGACGGATACGCGCACCGTTCGCACCGCCGCGTTTATCAGAACCGCGGAAGGTAGAAGCAGATGCCCAGGCTGTTGAAACCAGCTCACTAACAGTGAGCCCGGCATCAAGGATCTTTGCCTTAAGCGAGGCACTTTCTGTCTCATCGATCAGTTCATGATCAAGTGCAGGGATGGGGTCTTGCCAGATGAGTTCCTCCTCAGGAACTTCCGAACCAAGATAGCGTGCTCGCGGACCCATATCACGGTGGGTCAGCTTGAACCATGCCCGGGCAAATGCGTCTTGAAACTCATCTGGATTTTCGAAGAAACGTCTTGCGATTTTTTCGTATGCTGGGTCGAAGCGAAGGGAGAGGTCAGTGGTCAGCATAGTTGGTGCGTGACGTTTTGATGGGTCGTAGGCATCAGGTATCGAATCGGTACCTGCGCCATTTGTTGGTATCCACTGATGCGCACCGGCCGGGCTCTTCGTCAGCTCCCATTCATAGCCAAAAAGGTTCCATAAGAAGTTACTGCTCCATTTCGTCGGTGTAGAAGTCCAAGTAACTTCCAGTCCACTACTGATCGTATCAGCACCTTTTCCTGTGCCGTAACTGCTCTTCCATCCCAGTCCCTGTTCCTCAATGTCAGCTGCTTCCGGCTCAGGGCCAACATGGGCAGCATCGCCAGCACCATGAGATTTTCCGAAGGTGTGACCACCTGCGATCAAGGCAACAGTCTCCTCATCATTCATTGCCATTCGTGCGAAGGTCTCACGGATATCTTTGGCTGCGGCAATGGGATCGGGGTTACCGTTGGGACCTTCCGGATTTACATAGATCAATCCCATTTGAACTGCTGCGAGAGGATTTTCCAGTTCCTCATGATCACCTAAATAGCGCTTGTCATCTAACCAAGTACCTTCAGTACCCCAGTAGATGTCCTTTTCCGGTTCCCAGATATCCTCACGACCACCGGCGAAACCGAAGGTCTTAAAGCCCATCGATTCCATCGCTACGTTGCCGGCAAGGATCATCAGGTCAGCCCATGAAATTTTTCGACCATACTTCTGCTTGACTGGCCAAATTAGCCTGCGTGACTTGTCAAGATTGACATTATCAGGCCAGCTGTTAAGAGGTGCGAAGCGCTGGTTCCCGCTCCCTCCACCGCCACGGCCGTCACCACTACGGTAGGTACCGGCACTGTGCCATGCCATACGAATGAACAATGGTCCATAGTGGCCAAAGTCCGCCGGCCACCAATCCTGTGAGTCGGTCATCACCGCAATGAGATCTTTTTTTATGGCTTCAAGGTCAAGACTTTTAAATTCTTCAGCGTAGTTGAAATCATCACCCATTGGATTGGACAGAGAAGAGTGTTGGTGCAAAATATCGAGCTTCAACTGCTTAGGCCACCAATCCTGATTTGACGTTCCGCCGCCGGAAGTGTGTTGCATAAGTTTTTTGTTATCAAACATGGCATCCTCCTTAATAAGGTAGAGTTTGATTGAAAGATGCCATGAGAGGCATCTAAACCATTTGACGATTAATAAAGTTGTTCACGTTTAAAGTACTCCTGTTTGACAGATCAGACAGTTATAGTATAGTGTAAAAAACTTATCCTTTAATTTAATATTATTTATGAATATAATAAAAAATTAAGTTGTGACTGCATCTCATCACTGTTTAGTTGGTATCTGGCTTAGATATTTTATTTGTACTTTCCCCCTGTTAATCTTCTGAGGAAAGCCTCAATTGAAGCTATGATGCTAGTGATATATTTTATAAAAAATAATATTCTCTGCTATAAATCATCAATATTGTAGAAATCAAACCAGAACAAAGCCTGTATACATTAAACTGCAACATAAGATAAAGGGCATAAGATATGAATAAAGATTTACATTCTATCCAAGCAGATAGACCAAATATTATAACTACAGAGATTGAAGCTATAAGCTTCTATCGTAAAATGGATACTAAGGCGACTGTTGTCGAAATGATTGCAGGAAAGTATGTTCTTGTTGAAGAGTTTTATAGCAATGGTTTGCAAGTTTTAGCTGAATTAAAAAGAAACCTTTTACTTAAACATAAAGATAAAAGTTTTCAGGGACAACGTGATTATCGTTCTGCGTTTAGAGAAGCCTCACATAGATTATTACTGAAAGTAAAAGATAATAAACTCATTGTTAAAAAGTCTCCAGATATTGGTTGGTTAGAATTGTTATACCCAGATGCTTCAGAGTTTTATCTGTCTTTTCCTGAAGTTCAAGGAATGAATAGCTCATGGCAGTGGTATAAAAAGGGAATTGAAATTAAAACTTTAAATTTAACACTTCACCCTTTTTATGGAACATATTTCCCAACACGATTTGATCATTTAAAGTTATTTGATAAGTGGTTAAAGAAATACGAAGGAGAAAAGAATAACGCAATAGAAATCGGAGTAGGATCTGGTGTTTTATCATTTCAACTCATCCAAAATGGTTTTAAAAACATCTTCGCAACTGACACAAATAAAAATGCAATTATCGGTGTTTCTCAGGAAAGTGAACGGTTAGGATTTGAAGATAAGATAACACTAAATCATGGTGATCTATTTGAAAATTGTGATGTTAAAGCTGACTTGATTGTTTTTAATCCTCCTTGGTTACTTGCAAAACATAAATTGGAAGAGGGCATTGATAAAGCCATGTATTATGAAGAGGAACTATTTCCAAGATTCTTTGAACAAGCGAAAGAACACCTTGCACCTAATGGTAAAATTGTTCTAATATTTTCAAATCTAGCAGAAGTTGTTGATGAAGAAAGCACGCATCCAATTATAGAAGAACTGCAAAAGAATAAGCGTTTTAGAAAAGAGTTGCACCTAAGAAGAGATGTAAGAGCTTCATCAAGAAGAACAAAACGTAGAGATTCCAGAGATAATGAAAAAGTTGAATTATGGGTTTTAGCACCTAAAGAAAAGAAATAATTCTATAAGTCAGAAACCTCCGGAAAAGCCGGATGTTTCTGACTTGGGATATGTAAATAGTTAAGCCTCTCGATATTCATCAAAGTATCTATTTTTGAAGCAATTCATCATTATAGTCTATCCCTATCTTGGCATACATACCAGGAAAGATCTTTTTATTTTGACCTTTATGAAAAGAGACACGGATAGTAAAGGTGTGTGTCATAGGGTTTGCACTTGGAACGATGGACTTGATGCGACCACGTGTGTTAAACTTGATAGAAGGTATTTTAATATCTACAAAATCACCTGCATTGACCTTGAG
>JAYEOF010000039.1:0-10774 GCA_034722695.1 Campylobacterota bacterium | reverse complement strand
GTTATATTTCCTGAAGGGGCAAGATCACGGGACAGAGAACTTCTAGAGTTTAAGAAGTTTTTTGCGATCCTCTCAGTTGAACTTGATATTCCTGTAGTACCGGTCGTACTCGATGGTACCTTTGAATCGATGCCCGCAGGTAAACTTTTTCCAAGACCCTCACCTGTCATTATCAAATACCTGGATCCGATCTATCCTACAGGACTGAGTTATGATGAGCTTACAGCCAAGGTCAAAGAAGCCATACATGAGGAGATGATCAAACATCCTCTGCGCTGATCAATTAAGTGTAGATCGTACTTCATCAGCAGCTTTTTTTTCATCTACCCTCATCAGCAGTATCGCACCCAGGATGAAAAATATTGCTACAGAAGCGATCCCCACTCTGGAATTCTCCGTGATCAAAGCAACCATACCGATCAAAAACGGCCCTAAGATCGCAGCAGTTTTCCCCAAAAAGTTATAAAATCCAAAAAACTCGGCAGCATATTCATCGGGGATCATCTTGGCATAGTAAGAACGGCTCAGTGCCTGTATACCTCCCTGTACCAGTGCGATCATCACTGCCAGTATATAAAACTCATGGATCTCATCCATAAATGCTGCCCAAAGTGTGATAAAGAGATAGATACCGATCGCTAAGAGGATTGCTTTTTTCGTATCCCACTTTTGTGCTAATCTGGCAAAAAGAAGCGTTGCGGGGAAACCAACGAACTGTACGATCAAAAGTGCCAATATCAGGTTCTTTGAGTCAAATCCTATCGCCATTCCATAGTCAACCGCCATCCGTATGATAGTATCTACCCCATCGATATAGAGCCAATACGCTACCAAAAAAAGCAGCAAGCCTTTGAGATGTGCGATCTTTCTGATCGTCCCGGCAAGTCTGTGATACCCCTCTGTAATGATTTGAATTGTTCCTTTATCTTCTGCAGGTTTTTTCTCTTTAACAAAAAGAAGCAAAGGCAGAGAAAAAAGCACCCACCACAAAGCTACAGTGATAAAAGAGACCTTCACTGCTTCTATACCGTTATCAAGTCCAAAAAAGGCAGGATCCTGCACCATCCAAACATTGAGTGCAAAAAGTATTCCCCCTCCAAGATACCCCAGCGCAAATCCAAGTCCCGAGACGAAATCCACCTCTTTTTCTTTAGCCACTGTCGGTAAGAGCGAATCATAAAAGATGTTTGAACCCATAAATCCTATATTTCCCAGCACATAAACAAATACCGCTGCTTCCCAAGCTCCCTCCCCCACAAAAGAGAGTGCTGCACTCATCAATATTCCAAGGTAAGCGAACAGAAACAAGAACCTCTTTTTCAGTCCACCCACATCAGCGATAGCACCAAGCAAAGGAGCGATAAGTACGATGATCAGACTCGAGATCGAATTTGCAAAACCAAGCTGTGCCGTACTGACAGTGACATCAACATTTGCACTAAAATACTCTTTGAAAAAAACGGGAAAAAATCCTGCTATCACTGTTGTAACATATGCAGAGTTCGCCCAATCATAAAATGCCCATGCGTAGATACTTCTGTTTTTAGGGTTTTTCCAATCTTTCATAGTTACATCATGACCTATTTTGGATAAAATAGAGATTATGAACTTTTTAGAACTTTTAAAAAAACCGAACCTTATCGCTGCCCACAGAGGTGATCGCTCACAAAAACCGGAAAATACCTTAAGTGCTCTTACATCAAGTATAGGTAAATGTGACTTTATCGAGATCGATGTACAGCTTACAAAAGACCTGGTACCTGTGATCATCCATGATGATACGCTTGGTCGAACCTCTAATGTCTCAAATATAGAGAGATTTAAGGATCGTACTCCATGGAGAGTTTCTGATTTTACATTCGAAGAACTTCAAAGCCTAGATTTTGGCAGCTGGTTCGATCATGAATATGAGCCTATCCTTACCTTGGAAAAAGCACTCTCTTTTGCAAAAGAAGAGCATATATTTTTAAATGTTGAGATCAAAGACATGTCCGGTACTTTTCCAGATGAGATAGTCGTTCAGATCACCATTGATATGATCAAAAAGATGCAAACCGAGCATTTAGTACTGCTTTCATCCTTTTACCATACTTATCTTCCTATGTGCAAAGAACATTCTCCCGATATCCCCACAGCTGCTTTGCAAATGTATAAACATCCAAATAGACTCATCGATTATCTTCATAGTTTAAAAGTGGATGCCTATCATCCTGAGGATAGGATAACTAAGCAAAAAACGGTAGTAAGCTTAAGAGAAGCCGGTTTTTTTCTCAATGTGTTTACGGTCAATGACACAATACGAAAAACAAAACTTTTTAACTGGGGTGTAAATGGTATTTTTACCGATTTTTTAGAGAGATGGGAGGAGAGAGGCTAAACTCTAATGTTGTAAGTTCAAATCTCTTCATACTCCAGATCAAAGTGATACTCAGAAAAATTCCTCTCAAGCATCTTCTCTATCTTTTCACGGTACTGTGCTGATCCAAGGGAGTTTTGAGATAGAAAGACAAAAGCAATATCAGCTTCTTTGGCGTATTCACCACTGACATCAAGTACAGAGAGATTAAAGGCTTTGAGCTTCTCTTTCATACTATTTGTGACAGATCTGCGTCCTTTGAGTGACTGAACATGTGGTAATTCTAAGTGAAGGATACAGCTACATATAATCATAGTGTTATTGTATCAGATTTTTATTTTCCTCAGAAGTATACTTTCTCCTACATAGTGCACCCTTTTAAGCTTGCTGATTTTGCATGGATTTCAACGTCCCTGACTTCAGGAGCCTTTATTCTTACATTCGATAGAATTAAAATCAAGTCTAATTTTTTAAGGCCATTTTACAAAGAAAAGGAAAGAGAATGAATAGAGCGTTTAACTTTGGTGCAGGACCATCTACGATACCGACAGAGATACTAGAAGAGGCACAAAAACAGCTGTTGGACTTTGACGGTTCAGGGATCTCGATCATGGAAGCTTCACACAGATCTAAAATGTATGATGAAGTACATAATGGAGCTATCTCATTGATGAGAGAGCTGTATGAGATACCTGATGATTATGAAGTAATGTTCCTTCAGGGCGGTGCTTCATTACAGTTTGCTATGATACCAATGAACCTGGGGATGGGTGGAAAAGTCCAATATGCCAATACAGGAAGCTGGTCTAAAAAGGCGATCAAAGAGGTAAAAGTTCAAAACTTAAATATGGAGATCGTTGCAAGTTCGGAAGAGACTGCATTTGACAGAATTCCTAAAGATATCACCTTTGATGATAATGCTGATTATGCGTATATTACATCAAATAATACGATTTACGGAACGCAGTATAAAACATTTCCAAGTACAAAAGCTCCACTGGTAGTAGATGCTTCAAGTGATATTTTCTCTTATCCTGTAGACTGGTCAAAAGTTGATATGCTGTTTGCCGGGGCACAAAAAAATGCCGGTCCGTCTGGTGTAACTATTGTAATTGCTAAAAAAGAGTTGCTTAGCCGAGTAAAAGACACTGTTCCTACAATTTTGCGTTACACAACACATGCAGAGAACAACTCTCTCTATAACACACCACCGACTTTTGGTATCTATCTTCTCAACCTTACGATGGAGTGGATCAAAAAACAGGGCGGTATCAAAGCTGTTCAAAAGATGAACGAAGAGAAGGCAGCACTGCTTTATGATGCGATCGATAACAGCAACGGGTTTTATACCGGACATGCACAAAAAGATTCACGCTCACTGATGAATGTCTCTTTCAATATCAAAGACAAAAATGCAGAGCTTGAAGCAGAGCTCATTAAACGTACTGAAGAAGCTGGAATGATCGGACTTAAAGGACATCGTTCTATCGGTGGTCTTCGTGCTTCTATTTATAATGCTATGAGTTTAGATGGTATTAAAGCATTGGTTGATCTTATGGAAAAATTCGCAGCAGAAAAACAGTAAGCGAGGGGATGATATGTTCAAAATTCAAACATTAAACAAGATCTCTCCAAAAGGATTGGACCTTTTTTCTCATGATAATTATGAAGTAGCCAGTGAGATAGGAAGTCCTGATGCTATTGTTCTGCGTAGTTTCAAAATGCATGATATGGAACTTCCAGAAACCTTATGTGCTATTGCCAGAGCGGGAGCAGGAACGAACAATATTCCTATAGAGAGTTGTTCCGAAAAAGGCATCGTTGTATTTAATACACCTGGTGCCAATGCAAACGCAGTTAAAGAAGCTGTACTTACCAGTCTTTTACTTGCTTCACGCGATATTATAGAAGGTATAAACTGGGTACAGAGTATCAAAGATGAAGGTGAGAATGTACCTGCCCTGGTTGAAAAAGGAAAGTCACAGTTTGGAGGGCAGGAGATCAAAGGCAAAAAGCTTGGTATCGTTGGTCTTGGAGCCATCGGAGCGATGGTAGCCAATGATGCACTTGCTCTGGGTATGGAAGTGGTCGGATATGACCCTTATCTCTCCGTAGATGCTGCATGGGAGCTCTCAAGCGATGTTAAAAAAGCAACAGGACTTGAAACACTGCTCTCAGATGTTGATTATCTGAGTATCCATGTTCCTCTTCTTGAGAGCACAAAAGAGATGTTCAACAGTGAAAAATTTGCTATGATGAAAGACGGTATCAGTATCTTGAACTTTGCAAGAGGCGGTCTGGTCAACAATGATGATATCAAAGCAGCACTCGAATCCGGTAAGGTATCAACTTATGTGACAGACTTTCCAAGTGCTGATCTTCTTGGCATCAAAGGTGTGATCCCTATTCCTCACCTGGGAGCATCAACCGAAGAATCCGAAGATAACTGTGCCACAATGGCTTGTCAGCAGATAAAAGATTTTCTTCAAACAGGGAATATCAGAAACTCTGTCAATTTCCCTACATGCGAGATGCCGGTAAAAGCAGGTCATAAAAGAATTGTCATTGCAAACAAAAATGTGCCTCAGATGATCAGTGAGATCACTTCTGTACTGGCGGATAGCAGCGTTAATATCGGTGATTTACTGAATAAAAGCAAAGGTGACCTTGCTTACAATATCATTGATATCGATGGAGAGATCAGCGAAGATGTTATTAATAAGCTTCGTGAAGTTGACGGTATTATTATGGTGAAGAATATCATTTGATCAAATAATATTCTAAATCTAAACTCTTGAAGTAGCCAATATATCAATCTACTTCAATGGGTTCAAGGTTCTTATACTCTTCTTCTGTGAAAAGTCTTGAGACAGCTATAAATCGTAATCCCAATGGAATTTCAATAGAAAAGCTTGAACCTCTTCCTTCAACGATGTCTATGGTCAGATGGGTATTTTTCATATATTCAAATTGATCCGGTGACATAAAAAATTCACATCCGTGAATTTCCCCCATCTTCACATCACGACTCCCCACCATAAAATCACCCACTTCAAAACACATCGGTGCAGAGCCGTCACAACATCCGCCACTTTGATGGAACATCAGTTCTGTACCATGCTCCTCACGGAGCTGGTCTATGATCTTGTTTGCGGCTTCTGTAGATGTTACTCGTTCAGTACCCATTAAAAGAAACCTAGTGCATCTTCACTGAATGAAGTCAAGATATTTTTAGTATGACGGTAGTTGTTTAGCATCATCATGTGAGTTTCTCTACCGATTCCTGATTTTTTATATCCGCCAAACGAAGCATGAGAAGGATAGGCATGGTAACAGTTAGCCCAAACACGCCCTGCTTCTATACCACGGGTCAATTTTTGCATCTCATGTACATCACGTGTCCATACACCTGCACCAAGACCGTAGATAGTGTCATTTGCGATCTCGAGTGCTTCATCCAGATCTTTAAATGTTGTTACAGAGAGAACCGGACCAAAGATCTCCTCTTGGAAGATCCTCATTTTATTGTCACCTTTAAAGATAGTCGGCTCAATGAAACATCCTTCAGGATATTTTTCATTGATCACTTTCTCTCCACCAATAAGCAGTTCAGCACCCTCAGCTTTACCGATATCAATATAGTTAAGGATCTTCTCATACTGATCGGTTGAAGCCTGCGCCCCCATCATACAGCTTGGATCGAGTGGATCACCACGTTTGATCGCCTTTACTCTCTCTAAAACTCTAGCCATAAATGGCTCATAGATACTCTCTTGGATCAATGCACGAGATGGACAGGTACAAACTTCACCTGAGTTAAATGCAAAAAGAACCAGACCCTCAATGGCTTTATCAAAGAATGCATCATCTTTATCCATAATACTTTCCATGAAAACATTTGGAGATTTACCACCAAGTTCCAGTGTCACTGGGATGATATTTTCAGATGCATATTGCATGATAAGTTTACCCGTTGTTGTCTCACCGGTAAAGCCGATCTTTTTGAGGTCTGGGTGCAATGCAAGAGGTTTACCCGCTTCAGGACCAAAACCATTCACGATGTTGATCACACCGGCAGGTAGTACATCAGCGATCACTTCCATCATAAGCATAATAGAAACAGGAGTTTGTTCAGCAGGTTTGAGAACAACACAATTACCGGCAGCGATAGCAGGAGCCAATTTCCATGCAGCCATAAGAAGTGGGAAGTTCCAAGGGATGATTTGACCCACAACACCAAGAGGCTCATGAATCTCTTGAGAAACAGTATTGGCATCAAGATCAGAAACCGTTCCTGATTCAGCACGGATCACACCGGCGAAATAGCGAAAGTGGTCAATCATAAGAGGTAAATCAGCATTGATCGTTTCACGGACCGCTTTTCCATTGTCCCATGTTTCAGCTATTGCCAGCATTTCAATGTTCTCTTGCAACTTGTCTGCGATAGCATTTAACACAGTGCTTCTTTCAGTCACAGAAGTCTTACCCCATGTCTCAAAAGCTTTATATCCTGCTTCTATTGCGACTGCAATATCTTTTTTGTTTGATTGAGCCACTTTAGTCATTACTTGATTGTCTATCGGTGATATAGCTTCAAAGTATTTTCCATCCACGGGTGCTACCCACTCTCCACCAATGAAGTTCTCATATTGTGCTTTAAATTCCGGTTTTGTAAATGCCATGCGTGTTCCTTTAGTATTTATAAATTTTAACTATCCTGCAAGGGTTAGCTTTTAGATAGAACATAACCAAACTATAAGTCCTGATAATCATATCAAATCCAGAATGAGAAAACTATTAAAATATTTAATATTTTATAATATCTATACTGTTCTACCAATCCTTTACTCATTTATAGATACTTTTTCATCTCTTAAAACAAACAAAAAGAATATATGAATTTATATTTAGGTATAACTTCAGGTTTAAAGATATAAGATATACAGTTCACAAAGGTACTATAACATGAATCAAGATGCATTCCACTCTTCCCTTGAGAAACATTTCCTCATCATAGACAAGATCATTCTTTCACGTCAGGATCCTATCACAGGATTGTTGCCGGCAAGTACAGCAGTAAATGCACATGGTGACTATACCGATGCATGGGTCAGAGACAATGTCTACAGTATCCTTAGTGTTTGGGGGCTGGCACTCTCTTATCGTAAGCATGATCCTGCCCATCATCGATCTTTTCTTTTGAGTCAAAGTGTTGTCAAACTCATGCGTGGACTGCTCTTGGCCATGATGCGTCAATCAGATCGCGTTGAAGCGTTTAAAAACACACTCAACCCTACAGATGCGCTCCATGCAAAGTATGGAACCAAGACCGGTTTAGCAGTTGTAGGTGATGATGAATGGGGGCATTTGCAACTGGATGCAACTTCACTTTTTTTACTGATGATCGCACAAATGACCGCTTCTGGTTTAAGGCTCATCTTTACCATGGATGAAGTAAATTTTGTTCAAAACCTTGTGCACTATGTCAGTCACACCTATTGTACCCCTGACTTTGGTATCTGGGAACGGGGAAACAAGATCAATCATGGTACGACAGAGATCAATGGCAGCTCAGTAGGAATGGCAAAAGCAGCGCTTGAAGCAATGGATGGCTTTAATCTTTTTGGCAATACATCAAGCTATGAAGCTGTGATCTATGTGATTCCAAGTGATATTGCACGTTCACGTTTTACCCTGCAAGGCCTTTTACCCAGAGAATCAAACTCCAAAGAGACAGATGCAGCACTGTTGAGTATCATTGGCTATCCTGCTTATGCGATTGAAGATGAAAACCTGGTAAAACGTACACGTGATAAGATCATTAAAAAACTTGCCGGAAATTATGGTTGTAAACGTTTTCTGCTTGATGGTCATCAGAGCAGTATTGAGGATGACAGCCGTTTACACTATGAACCTTCAGAGTTACGTGAATTTGAGCATATTGAATCTGAATGGCCGTTATTCTTTACCTATTTGTTACTTGATGCATTGATGCGTGATGACGCTGAAGCTATTGCACACTGGCAAAAAAAACTCCAAGCACTCTTTGTTGAACAAAATGGACAGAAGCTGCTACCGGAACTCTATATAGTTCCGAAAGAACTGATAGATGCCGAGAAACAAAACCCTGGCAGTCAAAAACGGATCCCCAATGAAAACGTACCCTTGGTCTGGGCACAAAGCCTATATATGTTATCAGATATGATCCTTGACGGTCTGTTGCATCCAAGTGATATAGATCCTTTACATCGATGCAAACGCATTGGGCATACACGCCATACCCAACCATTGGTTCCTATCTTGGCTGAAAATGAATCTGTCAAACAGCAGCTGCTGGAATTAGGATTTAAGAGTGAAACATTTGAAGAGGTAGCACCTATTAAAATGATGCATTCATTCCAACTTTCCCAACTCCATACCCTCTTGGGTAAAAATAAAAAACTTTCATTAACAGGTCGCCCACTAAAGGTTGCACGTACCATGGCAACGGCAAGTTTGCATCTGCTTGCTGGAGAGGAAATAGTTTTTCTTCCCTATTATTTCAATCCACAAGGATTTTATTTTAGTTCTGACAATCAATTGCTTGTAGATCACTTTCGTGCCTCTTTAAAGTTTTTAGCACAGCAGTGGGATAAAGAAGGCCAGCCCCTTATGCCACTTCTTATACGTGAATCGATGCTCTCAGTTAACGAAAATAGTACAGTATATGAGTTGCTGCATGAACTACAAAGAGGGGCGTGTGATTCTATTGCTATCAAAACAGGATCACTCAGACAGCTTTTAAGTACTGCAGCCATAGAGCGTATTGATAATTTGCAAGGGTTTGAATTTGAAAATCATCACATAGTAGATCATAAAGAAGATTTACAGATATGCACACAAAACAATGAAATAAACGATCCTTTAACGTCAGAAGAAGTACAAGAGCTTGAAAATAAAGATGATGATGCATTGATCGAGATACTTATAACAAAAAGCAACCGCCTAGTCAAGACATATGCACTTATTTTGTTATGGGAACATAAAGGACAAGCATTCGAAATCACAACAGAAGAGGGGCTTATCTCCTTGTCACAGATCGCCGAGAAACTTTATGAGTCTGCCACGGTGTGCCACGAGTGGGCAGTTATCCGACGTATAGCAAACCTAACAGGGAAGTATGATGACCGTTTAGAAGATGTATTGCTTGATATTCTCGTTCGACAAAAACGTCTTGCCGTAGGTCGTGCCTATAATGAAAAAGCTACTTTTTCAAAACCCAAAGAGAGCATGGCTATTGTAGAAACCATCGTACACTTTTGTGGTAACAATACTGCGGAGAGCACTTTGACGCAGGAGGTCATGTTACACCTTGGACACTTAATTAGAACCGAATTCAAACTCTTTGAAAACATGCTGACACTTCGTACATGGTACTTTATACAATTGCTGGTGGGGCAAGTGAGTCGTGAACAAAACCTGCCGATGGGTGAGGCATATGATCATCTATTGTGTTTGGCACCACATACCATTTATAACCGTCTTAAAGCTATACTAAAGTCATTTACTCAGGAAATCGCACATTTACAGCATCAGGAAAACTTGCATGCATCAGGAACGTCATCTCTTACTACCATAAAAAGTGTTTCGCTGCTTAGTGAATTTTCAGAAGTAAAAGACTGGAATCAATGGAGACAGGAGAGAGGGATGCTCAGTCTTCTCTCTGAGACTTTCTATAAAGATATATGGTATCTTTTACGTCACTGCAACGCCTTGGTTCTCGGGGAAAAGTACAACATAGAAAATCGTATAGGTTCAGAGTTTACACTTGAAACGACAGCAGGTGAACAAAGTTTTGCTTTGAGGATTGATGCCTTGTTACAAAGTGTTAATGCCCCTGAGTATCGTCACTTGACTATTGAAGTGCTGGAGAGTTTGGTAAGACTCTTTAAAGAAAATCCAGAACTTCATGTAGATGATGATCTTATTTTGGATGTTTTGATCGGCCATGCTGTACGATTTGCATGGGAAAAGAATCATCATGGAAATTATAATGAAGAGAGAGGACAGGCTTGGGAATCATTCTATTACTTATCACCACAAGATACAGATCAGGCATTTATCGGAGCATTTATGCATCTACTCGTCCCGGAAGAGGCATATTAAATAATATGTATTTACAACATAAAGGATAATACTCATGATATTAGCAGGTGATATAGGTGGTACAAAAACCAATCTAGCACTCTATAAAATAGAAAATGAAACGCTTACAATAGAGGCTCAGCAGCAATTTGCCAGTAGAGACTTTTCAAGTCTAGTAGAGGTAATCATTGCTTTCGAAGCACAAACATCCATGCCTAAAATAGATGCTGCCTGTTTTGGTATCGCCGGTCCGGTCATAGAGGGACGTTGTCGTACCACCAATCTTCCCTGGGA
>JAYEOF010000038.1:0-2482 GCA_034722695.1 Campylobacterota bacterium | reverse complement strand
GATTACCATCATTTTGAAGTGTAGAGATATGGATATGAAACCCTGTCTCTTCATTGGTATAGCCATACTTTTCTATGAGAGGAGTGATCGTTTTAATGAAGTGAATCACACCTTCTTTGGTTGTGATTGGAAATTTCACAAACATTCTTCCACCCTTTTCACAAATTGCCTTCCACTGATTTCACAAACTGCCTTCCACCCTTTTCACTTTTTACCTTCCATTTTTTGAAGGTTTAGTGAAAAGGTTTTAGAATTTCGTTTGGCGAAATAATCTATCCCTCAAACAAGCTAATTACACTTACTCTATCTCAATCGAGATGGAGTAAAAATGAAAGGAATTAGCATGTTGAAGATCAAAGAGATCCTACGACTAAAGTGTGAAGCTAAACTATCAAACAGAAAGATAGCAAGAGCTTTAAATATAAGCCACAGTGTAGTCAATGACTACATTAGAGAGTTTAAACTTACAAACAAGAGATATGAGGATATCGCTTCACTGAATGATAAAGAGATTCTCACTCTTTTTAAATCAACCCGTACAAAGAGCAGCAAATATCCGGTTCCGGACTTTGCAAAAATACATATTGAACTAAGAAGTCCTATCGTTACACTGACACTTCTGCACGAAGAGTATGTTGAGAGCTGCCCCAACAAACAAGGATACGGCTTTACCTGGTTCTGTAACCAGTATAAAGCCTATGCAAAAAAGATAAACCCATCGATGCATCTGATCCACAAGGCAGGAGAAAAAACATTCATAGACTTTAGTGGCAAGACAGTGGATATTGTCAATCCAAAAGATGGTGTCATCACCAAAGCAGAAATATTTATTGCAGTACTACCTGCATCAGGCTATCCCTTTGTAAAAGCAATAGCCTCACAGAAAAAAAGAGACTTCATTGATGCACATGCTGATATGTTCGAATACTTTGGAGGAGTGACCCAGCTGCTTGTACCTGATAATCTGAAGAGTGCCGTCACCAAAGCGGATAACTATGACCCTGATGTCAATCCCGACTATGCCTCTATGGCAAGACACTACGGCAGTGCTGTGATGCCAACACGAGGATATAAACCAAAGGATAAAGCACATGTGGAGCTTTCTGTCAAACTTGTACAACGGTGGATACTTGCGAGACTTAGACACTTTACCTTTTACTCAATAGCAGAGTTAAACAAAGAGATAGAAAGATTGATCCCGCTCTATCTTGATAAAGTGATGAAACATCTTGGCAAAAGCAGAAGAGAGCTTTTTATAGAGCTTGACCAGCCGGCACTCTTACCGCTTCCTGCCTCGCGTTACGAATACAGAGAGTTTAAACTCCTCAAGGTAAGCAAGGATTATCATATCCAATTAGAGCATAATTTTTACTCTGTTCCTTATCAGCTTATAGGCAAAAAAGTAGAAGTGTGGTTTGGTGCAAAAATTGTAACAATTACCTATGAAGGGCAAACGGTTGCTACACACCCTAAGCTTCTCCATAAAGGACAATACTCAACCCAGCATGAGCATATGGCATCTTCGCATCAAAAGTATCTGGAGTGGTCTCCGGGAAAGATTATGAACTGGGGTCAAACAATTGGCAGCGAAACTGCAAAACTCTTTAAAAACATTATGGAGTCCCGTCCCCATCCTGAGATGGGCTTTAGAACCTGTTTGGGGATTATTAGAGAGTATGGGAAGTATCAGGAGAAGGGATACACGGAAGAGCATTTGGAAATTATTTCTACGATGGCTATTTACGGGCATCTGTATAGGGTGGCACAAGTCAAAGACCTGCTTAAATCGTATAAGCCGACACAGAATGATGAGTCTGCATCATTGATTGCACTCTCTACACACGACAACGTCAGAGGTCCTGAATATTTCAGCTAGTCTAAGACACTCACTTAGTGGGTCAATTTCACACAAAATAATTAAAACAAAAAGGACACACAATGCCAATACAGGAATTATCACAGAAACTAAAACTGAATGCTTTTTATGCAGCATTCATCGAACAGGAAACACAACCTGCCTACAGTGAATTACCATTTGAAAAGAGAGTACAGATGCTTCTTGAAGCCGAGGAGCTCGACAGAGACAATAAAAAGATACAAAGACTGCTCAGGCAAGCCAAGCTTCCCGACAAAGGTGCGACTATCTCTGAGATGCACTTTACGCCCCAGAGAAACTTAGACAAAGCACTTATGTTAGATCTGGCTGGCGGCAACTATTTGAAATATTTTAGAAACATCATTCTTGATGGCCCAACAGGTGTCGGGAAATCATGGATCGCCCAAGCCTATGCCAATAAAGCTATGAGCATGGGATACAGTGCCCTGTATCTCAGAGTTCCAAGACTGATGCAATATCTTCAAGCCATAAGAGGAGATGAAGAGTATCTCAAATATTTGGCAAAACTTAAACGCATCAATCTTCTCATATTGGATGATTTCGGTGTTTCGCCACTTAAAGCTGCAGAGGCAAGAGACTTACTGG
>JAYEOF010000037.1:0-2482 GCA_034722695.1 Campylobacterota bacterium | reverse complement strand
CCGTCCGGCTTGGGTAAAAGGCTTTAATTCAGAAAATGAGGTTACTGCATTCTCTTTGATTATATCGATCAGGTCAAGCTCATAGGTTCCTTCACAGCTGCAGACCAAACGACCCCGCTCACTCACAAGACGGTTTTGATAAAAATAAGAGGGGTCTATAGTCTCTTGTTTTTGCATCATTTGAGATAAATGTAAAAGATCAATATTGGTATTAATACCAATAAACCTTACCAACTTATCTTCATTGATGACATATTGATCAATTCTATTTTCCTCCTGGGAACCTATCAATATGGTTTCATTTAATTTATCTTTTGGATCAAAGAAAGGGGAAGTGACATCATTTAACATGAATGAACACACTTTTAAAGCATTAATAGCGGTATCTCTTACATAAGGGTCTGTATCTTGTTTTAATATAGAGGCAATAGCAACATCCGCTTGATCTGTACATGCTTTTATATGTCCTGCAATAAAACCACTACTGCTTAACTGTGCTGCTTCACCAACTACATAAATATGTGGATCTGAAGATTGCATAAAGTCATTGACCAATACCCCTTTATCTGTATCAAGCATCTCTTTTGTAAAATCTATATTGGGCATGATCCCCACACCAAAAATGATAAAAGGGTCTTCAATCGTGCTTTGTTTTGTAATGACTTTAATCACTTGATCATCTACAATTTCTTTATCAACAATAGCATCATCAAACAATATTTGAACTCGGCTATCTTTAGTAAAAGCTTTTTTCATGAATACCACACTGTTGTGATCTATAGTGTCATCATACAACAAGCGATCATTTCTACTTATTAGGGTGATCGATTTTGGTTCTTTCATCCCAATAAGGGTATCAAGAAGCTCTAGTCCAATAGGACCAACCCCAACGATCACAACATTTTTATTCTTAATTTCATGCATGATCTTATAACTGTCATCCGCACTTCTGAACGTAGAAGCATTTTTTAGATGATCGATATTAAAAAGAGTTCTTGGTTTTGATCCTGTAGCAATAATAAGTTTATCATATTTAAATATAGCATGTTCACTGATCACCCGTTTTGATTCTGTATCAATGGCATTGATCTTGCAATTAAGTTCAACGACCACTTCAGGATTCAGTTCTAATGTAATATCACTTAATGGTGCACTTTTATCAACCAATCGACATAGATGTATCCTATCATAAGGCATATAAGATTCATCGGAAACAATGATAACCTCAATCTGAGGACTTAACTCTTTTATTTTATTGGCAGTATATACCGAAGCGATACCGCCACCCACAATAAGAATTCTCATAACTGATTAAGCTCCTATTTCTAGTTTAAATTTATCTAGTTTCTTTTGCCCCGCCATTAACCATATCTGAAAGTATGCCTTTTTCATCTTGGTTTTCTGCGATAATAACACCGATAATGTGTAGTGGTACAAAGATAAGAATAGCATTGAAAACAAGTTCATGTATCTCTTTGATGTCATGGGCTCCATCTTTAGTAAGGCCAAGTGCTTCATAAAAATGAATTACCAATCCACTTACAGCCATAAAGAGGAGAATACCATAGATACCGATATAGCCAAGTTTTACTATCTTTTTATGAAACGTCTCTTCTTTTAGGTTTTGGTAGTTTTGTTTTCCACTCTCTGTAAAGAAGAGGATTATTCTCCAAACCACTAAAGCAGCCAATGCATATCCAAGTATGATATGCCACTCCCACATTGGAGCACGGATGGCTTTTGCAAGGACTTTCGCCTGTGCTTCTGTAACTTCCAAGTTGATCTCTGCGAGTTTTTGTGCGAGTAGCTCAGAGTTTGTTCTCCAGCTTAAAAATGTTTTTCGTAAGAATACTGTGCCAAGCAGTCCTAAAACTACCACTGCATGTACCCAGTGCCAAATTCTAAAATCTAAACGCCACTTTTTCATTTTGTCAACCTTTCTTGCTAAGATATATAGGTTTATTTTATCATAAATTATTCAAGATTTGTAAATAGATGATAAACCTTACTACGTTGTACGTAGTAATGCATACTTCAAGTTTTTTTCCAAATTTCCAATTATTTTGCTTGTGGCATTGTTTCTCTCTTCATTTTTTTAGAAAAAACGAAGCAAAAAATCGTCATCTCTCTCGAATCGCTCCGCTTACAAGGTCGTTCGAGATGACAGGCACACTTTGTGTGATTAATTGATACCGTACTCATTTCCGTAATGTTCTACGACAAAATCAATATCTTTGTCTCCACGTCCCGAGAGGTTAATAAGGATGGTGCCAATGTTTGGCTCTTTAGCCAATTTTAGAGCATAAGCAACTGCATGTGCTGATTCAATAGCGGGGATGATACCCTCTTCTCTGGAGAGTTCGAAAAATGCATCTATGGCTTCTTTATCGTTGATAGATGCGTAGTGTACACGACCTAAGTCTTTAAGGTAAGCGTGTTGTGGTCCGACAGAGGGGTAGTCAAGTCCGGATGCGACAGAATA
>JAYEOF010000036.1:0-2482 GCA_034722695.1 Campylobacterota bacterium | reverse complement strand
GCAGAGGTACGGTAGTCGAGTAGTTTAGAGGAGAGTTTGAGTTGTTTGGCTGCGAGTATCATGGCTTGTATACCTATGAGCCCACAGGCTTTGCATCCACTTGCAAGTTCATTCATATCCAGTTTTGCAACACTCCGTAAACAATGACCGTCATATTTTTTTGCTTCTTCCAGGCTGTAGAAATGACTCAGGTCAGAGCTTACAACAACAACATTGTCTTTGTTTTGCAGAAGTGCAGTGATGAGAGTGGCTAGATTTTTTGCTTTGGTGTCACCATAGATGAGTTCTATGATCTTACTTTGTGGAAAGTAGTGCTTGATAAAAGGCATCTGTACTTCAGTGGAGTGCTCTTTTTCGTGTGCTTTGGGTTGAAATCCTATGTTAAACTGCTTGGCTAAAGCGAAGAGGTAGGGGCTGTCCATTTCCAAGTTGCCACAAGGCGTCTCATACGTTTCGTAGTAACTCCCGGAGATACCTTGAAAGTAGTGGTGGTGGCTGGGACCTATGACGATGATGCGTTTTGCTTTTTTCTGCTTTAAAAACCGGTACGCAAAGTTGGCAGTGAAGCCACTATAGATGTAACCGGCATGAGGGACGATAACTGCTCTGGGTATAATGCTTCGTACCTCTTTGGAGATAGGTATCTCTTGAAACTTATCATTAAACTTTTCAAAATAGGCTTTTACTTTGGAACACTCTTTGGGATAAAATAGACCTCGTACAGCAGCCTCACGTGTATCTGGAAGCATTACTTCTCTTCATACTTTGTAACATGGTAGACCAGGATATCCGGATGCTGTTCAAGACAGTTTTGGGGTAAGCCGGCTTTCATACAAAGATTGCTGAAAAAATCCTTAAA
Source organism: Campylobacterota bacterium (assembly GCA_034722695.1). Lineage (GTDB taxonomy): Bacteria > Campylobacterota > Campylobacteria > Campylobacterales > Sulfurovaceae > Sulfurovum. The sequence continues at coordinate 1,623 of JAYEOF010000036.1, read as the reverse complement.
CTTAGGTAACTGTTCCCAGACCTGGGGCAGATATGTAGCCTGTTTTCCATCATGTTTGAGTACGATACCATCTTGAAAAGGAACGACTTTACTTTCCAGGTCTTTTAAATCGCTGTACTCCAATGCTTTAGGTTCTGAGAGGATGGAAACTTCTATTTTTATATGATTTAGTTCTTCTAGTGTAAGGGGTGTAAACCTGGAATCCTGAAAGGCGGCAGACTGCGCATTTGAAATAATATCTTTATAGAGTGGACGGTAGGCTTGGAGTGAACCTATGCACCCACGAAGTTGCTCGTTTGGCTCTGTGTTAATGGTGACAAAAACTGCACCATCCTCTTCAAGACCGGGGTATGCTTTTAAGGCACCTTCCAAATCAAAATCTTCAGGTTGATTTAATGCTACTAAAATAGCTGCTTTAGCTAAAGCAATGACAATATCATTCATCGGACACTCCTTCTTCCTTATTTTAGCATATTTTATAGTGAGCAAAAAAAAGAGAATTGATATTAATTAATGAAGATTTCAACTCAGCCTTGATACAATGCATACTAAAATAAAAAAACAAGGAACTATTTTGAGATATCTTTTACTTTTAGTATTATCTATAAACATCTTCGCTGTTGATGCCACCCTGAAGATAGAAACAGATGTAGAACATCGTTCTCGTATTGCATTGGTGGATGGATCAGTTGTACCTAATGATAAGATCTTTAAGATCTTGCTCTCTGACCTTAAGATCTCCGGGCACTTTATAGCAGATACTACACGACATGAAGGGGATATCACTTCAAACTTTATTGAGCCTGCACTTAAAAGTAAAGAGTATGTACTCAAATATGCACTTAGTCAAACAACAGGAACAAAGCTTAGCATACGTCTATTGAAAGCATCTGATGGTACTCAGGTATTTAAAAAGAGTTATGCTATACCTACCACGAGTAAGATGCCTTTTTTGGTACATAAAGCCATCTCTGACATCAACAATGTTTTAAAATATCCGGACATTAGCTGGATCAACCGTTATGTGGTTTTTTCACGTTATACCACACCACGACACAGTGAGATACTCCTGGCAGATTATACGTTCAACTATCAAAAAGTCATTATCAGGGGAGGACTTAACCTTTTCCCTAAATGGGCAGATAAGAAACAAAAAAGTTTTTACTATACCTCTTATGCAGGTTTATTGCCAACACTTTATAAGATCAATATCTATTCTGGAGCTAAAAAGAAAATCGCATCTTCTGAGGGGATGATGGTTTGTTCGGATGTAAGTAAAAATGGTTCAAAACTTTTACTGACTATGGCACCTAACGGACAGGCTGATATTTATGAACTCAATCTTGCTACAAATGCAAAGACGAGAGTCACCAAGTTTAACGGTATAGATGTAAATGGGAAGTATGTAGATGATGAGAGTCGTATAGTGTTTGTCTCTAACAGACTTGGGTACGCAAATATCTTTAAAAAGTCCATCCACTCTTCGGCTGTCTCACAAGTGGTGTATCATGGACGAAATAACAATGCAGTTGATGCGCATGGAGATAAGATCGTCTACTCCAGCAGAGAGAGTAAAAATGCTTTTGGCAGCAATACTTTCAACCTTTATTTAACCTCTTCACG
>JAYEOF010000035.1:0-2499 GCA_034722695.1 Campylobacterota bacterium | reverse complement strand
GTTTCCAAGGAGATTAAGTCTGACTTTGCTGCTGCACTGAGCGAGGCAGGAATTTTACATAAATAAAGGCTCTATTCTGTATAATCTTTGTATAAAAAAGATATAAAGGATTACAGTGAGGATTAGAGTGTATTACGATTATAGTGTAGACACTATTTTTTAAACAAAACACGCAAAATAGACATGTCTGCACAACAACTCTTCTATTCTATCTAGCGAAAAAAGCTCAAATTTGAGGCACAGTATGGGCACAGTTGAATAATTTTAGTACACCTTAGAATACTCATATAACTAGTTAGTTAAACTAAATAATACTTTAGTAAGGTTATAATAGTTTTAAACTAAAATATAGCGTGGTTAAAATGTATTATACAAGAGAGATTGAAGAAAAAATAGAACAATATATAGATACTCCAGAGATCATTGCGATCTTTGGTCCAAGACAAGTTGGAAAGACTACACTTCTAAAACATTTTTATGACTCTATAGACAATGGTATTTTCTTAACATTTGAAGATATAGAAATGAAAGTACTGTTTGAAGAAGATATAAAAAGCTTTATTGCCCTATATATTGATCCTTATGATTATATATTTATTGATGAGTTTCAATATGCTAATATGGGTGGAAAACATTTAAAGTTTATTTATGACAGTACAGATAAAAAGATCTTCATTTCCGGGTCATCTGCAATGGAGTTATCTATAAATGCAGTTAAATATCTTGCCGGTCGTATTTTTGTTTTCAATATCTATTCATTTTCATTTGGAGAATTCCTGAGCACAAAGGATGAAAATCTTTTTCAACTCTATAAAAAATCAGATCATACAATTTCAAATGCACTATCAAACAAGATCTATGGCTATTTTGATGAGTATATGCTTTATGGGGGATATCCAAGGGTAATATTAAGTAAAACCATTGAAGAGAAAAAAGAAGTGTTGAAGAATTTACTTAGTATCTATTTGTTACGAGATATTAAAGAGGTAGCAAAAATAACAGATGAAACAAAGATGTACAAACTCCTTAAAGCCCTCTCTTTGCAAATAGGAAATATCATAACATACAATGAATTATCAACACTCATAGGGGTTAATGCACAACAACTTAAAAATTATCTGTCTGTATTTGAAAAAGCATTTTTGACAAAATCTATTACTCCATTTTTCACTAACAAAAGACTTGAGATAGTGAAAAACCCAGAAATATTCTTCTTGGATATGGGATTGCGTAATGTCATTATTAAGAATTTCAATCTGCTGGAAGACAGAAGTGATAAAGGAGATATGCTTGAAAACTTTGTTTTCCGAGAATTGATAGATAGAGATTTAAAATACTATCGTACAAAGAATGGAGCAGAAGTAGACTTTATCATAGATGATAAGATACCACTTGAAGTCAAATCAAATCTTAGCACTATGAAGATATCTAAATCATATCATTATTTCTTGGAAAACTATCAGCCTAAACAAGGCTATCTTGCTAACTTCAATCAAATAGGGGATAAAAAGATCAAAGGGAGAAACATAACATTTATCCCTCATTTCATGGTTACAAAAGTTATTAAAGAAGGTTAATTATGAGATTAAAGCCTGATCAAGTTTAGTTAAAGGGATACTCCATACTTTTTGATAGAGCTGTTCTCGATTGAAAAACCTAATCATGAGTGAATCTTTCAAAAAGTAAATTATATCATGTAAAATATTCTAATAAGAAATTCTCAAAAAATATTTCCAAGGATCAAAATAGAAAACTAAAGGCTCTGTTCTGTATAATCTTTATATACAAAGGAATACAATGCAAATTCGCGTCTATTACGAAGATACCGATGCAGGTGGTATTGTCTACCATACAAACTATATCAAATATTGTGAAAGAGCTCGTTCTGAAGTCTTTTTTCAAAGAGATATGATACCTTCTCTAAGTGATAGCAGCGGCTTTGTTGTACGTGACATTAAAGCCAGCTTTTTAGCTACTTCCGCACTGGGTGATACTCTGGATGTCACATCAAAGATCTTAACACTTAAAAGTTCATCTTTAGTGCTACTGCAGGAAGTATGGAAAGAAGAGCTGAAAGTGTTTAGTATGGAGGTTATTCTGGTGTATGTAGACAAAGGGAAACCTTGTCGTATACCTGAAGAGTTCAAAGAGATCTTTACCTCTTTTTAGAGAGCCATACATGACAACTAAAAAACTTCTACTTCATACTGTGACTCTTGGCACCGTTCTGTTCTTGGCAACAGGCTGTGTCAAAACCAATTGCCCTCTTCCGGACAACCTCGATCATCGTGTAAAAAAAGTACACCTCAATTCATACAGAGAATCACCTGATCTGAAACGAAACAGCTGGAGTATGGGATCACTCTGTGCCGATCGTATCACCTTTAAAGAAGGAAACCAAACCTGGAAATTTCTGCTTGTCTGGAACACTGCACATCCCAATGGACCCTTCTGGTATCTACCTCATGACAATGAAGAGAGTGCTTTTGATGCTGCGGT
>JAYEOF010000034.1:0-2514 GCA_034722695.1 Campylobacterota bacterium | reverse complement strand
ATGTTCTACAAAAGCAGGTCCTGCGATGTCTATGTGTGCCCACTTGTCTTTGTGATCATCATCTATGAATTCAGAGAGGAACTGCCCCGCTGTGATAGCTCCACCATAACGTGTATTAGAGATATTGCATACATCTGCAATCTCACTTTTGATGGTCTTTTTCAGGTAAGAGTTGAAGTCAAGTTGGGTTGCAAGCTCACCTGAAACTTTTGCACCATAAGAAACAAGTGCTTTAGTCTCATCATCATTACCCATAATACCTGAAGTATAGTGACCTACACCTACGACACATGCACCTGTAAGGGTAGCGTAGTCAAAAAGATAGTCCGCTTTTACTTCTTGTTGTGCATAACAAAGTGTATCTGCAAGTACCAAACGCCCTTCAGCATCCGTATTACGTATCTCAATGGTCTTACCGTTTTTGGCTGTCAGTACATCATCTGGTTTATACGCATCACCACCTATCATATTTTCCACTGCACCTACAAAACCGTGTACCTCTACAGGCAGATTCATCTCAGCAACAGCTTTCATAATACCAAGTACGGCAGAACCGCCACTTTTATCTGATTTCATACCTACCATGAAGTCAGATGGTTTAAGACTCAACCCTCCTGAATCGTAAGTAAGACCTTTTCCTACCAAAGAGATGACTGCTTTAGGGTTTTTAGGCTTATGTGTAAGATGGATAACTCTTGGTGTATGACGACTTGCACGTGCTACAGCAAGGAGTGTTTCCATCTTCTCTTTTTTAAGTTCTTTTGGTTTGAGTACTTTACATTTGAGCCCGGTCTCCTTAGCCATTGCTTCGGCTATATCTGCCATGATTTCAGGGTAACAGTCATCTGGAGTTGTATTGACGATATCTCTGGTAAAGTTTGTAGCATTCGCAGAAATTTCACCATTATGTACTGCTCTGGCTGCGATCTCTGGAGTGATCTCATGTTCATTATATCCTTCTAAAGAGATCTCTACTTTTTTTACTGATGATTTTACTTTTTTACTTTTATAAGTAGTGAAACTATAGCTTCCAAGTACGATACCTTCTACCACTGCTCTTAGTGATGCAGTACATCTTGGGTGACTTAAATACGTAGCGATCGTAATCGTTTTGTAAGCTTTTTTGCCTATAAGTGAACGTAAAGCTGAAGCAACAGCAGGGCGAACAGCAGCACCTTTAAGGTTATCTGCACCTACATAAAGTCTGTCTTTTTCTATAAGATGACATACTTCATCCTGTCCACCGGAAAAACCGGCTTTTTTAAGAAGTTTTTTGTCTTGTACAAATTTATGTTTCAGATCATTATCTATAACGATGATGATCTCGAGATCACTTTTGATCTCAGCTATTGTGTCTGTTGTTATATTGAAATTCATATCTATCCTTTAAATACTATTAAATTTGTTTTGATTATACCAAACCTCATTTCATCTTTCTTGAAATGGATGAGATTTAGTGGATTATTAGTTAAACTGTTCTTTTAAGATGTCTTGTGCCTGTATCATATCTTTATCTCCTCGTCCGGAGAGGTTGACTAAGATCGTTTTTCCTTTAACATCTTCTGGTTTCATCTTTTTAAGGTATGCGATGGCATGAGAACTCTCAAATGCAGGGATAATACCCTCAGCTTGTGAGAGCCATACGAAGGCATCTATCGCCTCATCATCAGTAATATAGTCATATGTAGCGATATTTTCCTCTTTTAAAAATGAGTGTTCAGGTCCAATGCCCGGGTAGTCGAGTCCCGCTGAGATAGAGTGTGCTTCCTGTACCTGTCCATCTTCATCTTGAAGGAGGTAGCTAAGCTGTCCATGAAGGACACCTGGGCTTCCTTTTGCAAGAGAACAGCCATGTTTAGAATCCAGTCCAAATCCACCAGCTTCTATACCGATACATTCTACACTTTCATCTTCTAAAAAGTGGTTAAAGATACCCAATGCATTTGAGCCGCCACCGATACAGGCGATGACTTTGTCCGGTAGACATCCTTCTACAATATCAAGTTGTGCTTTTGCTTCCCATCCGATAACAGACTGAATATCTCGAACCATCATTGGGTAAGGGTGAGGACCTGCGGCTGTACCTATGAGGTAGTAAGTATCTCTTGCATGTGTTACCCAGTGGCGTATGGCATCGTTCATTGCATCTTTAAGTGTTTTACTTCCCGACTCAACAGAGTGTACTTTAGCACCAAGTAATTTCATACGGAACACGTTGAGCTCTTGGCGTGCCACATCTTTTGCACCCATGAATATTTCGCATTCCAGTCCAAAGAGAGCTGCTACAGTAGCTGTAGCTACTCCATGCTGACCTGCACCTGTTTCAGCGATGATCTTTTTCTTGCCCAGTCTTTTAGCAAACACAGCTTGGGCTACGGTGTGGTTTATCTTGTGTGCACCTGTATGGTTCAGGTCTTCTCTTTTAAGATAGATCTTTGCATCAAGCTCTTTAGAGAGATTTTCTGCAAAATAAAGTGAAGAGGGACGACCTACATAGTTTTTATAGTAGTAGTC
>JAYEOF010000033.1:0-2539 GCA_034722695.1 Campylobacterota bacterium | reverse complement strand
ACTCTTAAAGCAATTGTTTCAAATCATTCAAATCAAACAAAAGTACATTCTCTTCTTTGGTTTGCATCAACTCATTTGAAAACCCGTCTTTGGAAAAAAGTGCATAAACATCTACTTTAATGCCTGACTGTAAAGCTTTGGCTTTCAGTTTGCTCAGTTCATTTTTACATACTTTTCTCTCTTTATATTTACACTCCCCCAAAATGAGTTTTTTGTCACTTGTTACAGCCAATATGTCAAACTCGCTGTGTTGATCCCAATAACTGCCGCTGATTAGCAGTGGTGTAGCGTTTTCATAATGTTTTACAAGCAGTGCATCACAGAGCTGTTCGTAGACCAAAGAGCGCAAGCGCTCATAGTTTTTTTGGAAATTCTCTAAAAAAGCACTGCCGTTACCTTGAACCAACTCTTTTTTATAATACGTTACAAACCCAAACCAAAAACGCATAAAAGGATTAACAAAACGAAGTTTATCCTGTATACGGTAAGATCGCAACTCTTTTTTGAGTTTATGTTTAGGGTGTAGTTTAAGTGGTCTCTCTCTACTCTGTTCAAGCCAAAGGATATTTAAAGAGATAAGCTCTTGGATGATCTTTTCACCTACTTCTTCACTTAGTCTGGATTTTCTCACAACGGAATAAAGTTTTCCATCACCTCTGGCGACAGCCATAAGAACTTCACGATAAGGGCTCTCTAAAAGATAAGAAGGAGAGACAAGGGTTTGAAACTTGGCGAAATTCTGCACAAAATTAGACTCAACCATAGAAAAAACATCATCAAAATAATCCAGTTCTATACTCTCCTCTACGCCACCTAAAATAGAGAAATATTCAATAGTCTGCTCTAACTCCAAGTAAGAGAAATGCTGATGAAATGTTTTAAATAGTGTTCTAATACTTGACCTTTAATTGATGTTGAATAATTTTAACATACTTTTGCTACAATAACTTTAGTTAAGCATGATGTTTTTTTCATCAATTATTTGTATATAAAGTATTTTAATGGAACAATTTTTCACCAAATCAGAGCAAGTACAAAATATCATCAAAGGGTTCAATCTCACTAAAACCCTCTTTGTCTCCTCTATTATCATCGGAGAACCCAACATTGGGAAAAAATCATTGGCCCGATATCTGTTTCCTGAAGCACCTTTAGTCTCTGGTTCAAATCAGGAAGCCGTAGAGAATGCTCTGAGAGAGTTTGATGAGTTGATCATTACAGATTTTGAAAAGCTCAGTAACCAGGAGTCACTTGATCTGGATAGCAAACGTATTATTGCTACAGCAAATTATGTAGGGAACAAACAAATCATAGATGACCTATTTGCCTTTATCTATACTATGCCTCCTCTTAAGGAACGACCTGAAGACATAGACTACATCAAAGACCTTTTCATCAAAGAGGCACAATCAAACCTTATGCTGGAAGATAAAGTTTTTACTGTAGATAACATACAACTAAACCTAAAAGACAATAGTAAAACTCTTAAAAAATCCATCTACCATCATATTATGAACCACTCTATGGATGAAAGTAACATTGAACAGGCTATCTATCATTACCTTTTAAATCATTTAGAAGGCAATAATGCATATAAAGATCATCTGGGACTTTATGAGAAACCTCTTATAGAAGCAGGACTTAAAAAGTATGGCTCACAACTTCAACTCTCCCAAGTTTTAGGCATTAATAGAAATACCCTCAGAAAGAAAATACATGAACACAATATCGATTGATTTTCAACCGTTTGTAGAGTGGGACAACAGTCCGTTTATCCTCTTTAATGCGGAAGGAAAAATACTCTATTTGAACAATGTTTCTGAAATTCTGTTTGGTTATGTATCAAAACAGGAACTTTATGACATTGCTCTGGCGTATGCCCCACAAACATTTGGATATAAAACCACAACACTTTCTTTAAATTATGACTCTTTTAACTTCTATGCTATTACAGTAGGATACGAGAATGAGGATCAGATCTCTATACGCTTTTACAATGCACCACGTGCAAAACCATCTTCTACTTTGGAAACAAATAAACTGATGATGACAGATATAAACATATTGCTTGAAGCAAACATCGCACTTTTCAAGACTAAGAACGCCAACCCTCTACAACTCTTAACGGATCAGGATCTACCTTCTTTTAAACTCGATCAAAACAATTTTTCTAAACTGCTTCGTAAAACACTGGATGCATTCAGGGCTTCTGACTCTATTAGTATCACACTTAAGCTGCTTATAGGCGAGCATGTTGTTATAGCAAATAAAAAAGAGTCTATCGTACAACTTGAAGTAAAAGCCAATGGACGCTATAATGATACAGATAATGAGATAAAGTCTCTGGCAAGCCAAAGTCATATCTCCTGTTTACTTAAAGAATATGCCATTAAATTGGAGATCCCACTCATCCAATAACCCAAAATATTTAGTAAACTCCATAATGATTAAAAATTAATCAATCATACTGTATAAAAAATTCTAATACGTGTTACTATTTCCTTGTAAAATTATTTTAAAGGAATAAAATGAAGTTAAA
>JAYEOF010000032.1:4742-11042 GCA_034722695.1 Campylobacterota bacterium | reverse complement strand
TCTAAAGAGGACTATGAACAGATAGAGGGGGGGCTGTATGAGATCTTAGGTGAAGTGGAGTCAGGTGAGTTCAAGCTTGATGGTGATGATGAAGATATCCATATGGCTGTAGAGGGAAGACTTACGGAGAAGATAGGGGACGCAGGTAAACGTCTGCACACTGCTAGAAGTCGTAATGACCAAGTGGCGCTTGACTTTAGACTCTATGTACAGAATAACACAAAAGCCATTGCTGACCTGCTCTTAGAGAACATTTCTACCTTTGTAAAAACAGCTGAAGAAAATGCAGAAGTGATGCTTCCCGGTATGACACACCTGCAACATGCACAGCCCATAAACTTTGGTTACCATATGATGGCTTATGCGAGTATGTTTAAACGTGACTATGAGCGTTTTATGAGCTCTTATGAGCGTAACAACTACAGCCCCATAGGTTGTGCTGCATTGGCTGGTACACCACATAATATCTCCCGTCATATCACTTCAGATAAACTGGGCTTTAATGCGCCGACTTTGAACTGTCTTGACACGGTAAGTGACCGTGATTTTGCGTTAGAAATACTCTTTAACATCTCTACGATGATGATGCACATGAGTCGTTTGAGTGAAGAGCTTATCTTATGGTCTGCAAGTGAGTTTAAGTGGATCACACTTTCAGACAGACATGCAACAGGTTCTTCCATCATGCCACAAAAGAAAAATCCGGACATTCCTGAACTTCTCAGAGGAAAGACGGGACGTGTAAACGGAAACCTTGTTTCACTTCTTACTGTAATGAAAGGTCTACCTCTTGCGTATAATAAAGATATGCAAGAGGACAAAGAGGGTGTATTTGATTCTGTTAGAACAGCATTGCTCTCACTACAAGTCCTCAACGAGATGATAGCAGACATGACAGTCAATGTAGAGCAAATGGAAGCGGCGTGTATGATAGGCCACCTCTCTGCTACTGATCTGGCTGACTACCTTGTAAAAGAAGTAGGACTTCCTTTCCGTGATGCTTACCACATCACCGGTAATGCAGTGAACTTGGCTGAAGAGAAAGGGCTGGATATATCTGAACTCTCTTTAGTTGATTTGCAGAGCATAGATGAGCGTATAGGTGAGGGTGTGGTAGCACTGCTTGATAACCGTGCTTCTATGAATGCCCGTATGTCTGAAGGTGGTACTGCTACGGTTAGGACTTTGGAGCAGGTGGAGAGTTTGAAGAGTTGGTTGGGTAAACAGAATTAAGTATCTTCTTTACTACATGATACTATGAATAATTAATAATCTAAAAAAGGTTTATGTATGTCAAAAGATATAATACTTATTGAATATGATGAGCAATTAAGAACGTTGAATAATGCATTCCATATTGAAAATATGGAACGAAAAAAATATGACAATTAATTCCCATTTCTTTACAATAGCAAATATAATTGGTGCGTTGGTAAACGCACCCTACGGGTTGATTTTGTATATTAATTTGTTTTTTGAAATGCCTTTGTATGGTGCGTTTGCCAACGCACCTTTTTATATATAAAATTCGTATATGATTGAAAATATGACAATATGCCATATTTTCAATCATAATCATAATTCTTCGTTACACTTCAAAATGGCAAATTATAAACGACTTTTTCTAGCAGAACATAGTTATTATTTAACTATGGTTACACATAGACGTAATCCTATTTTGATTGATAATATTGAACTATTGCGTGATAGCTTTCGTGAGAGTAAACGATTTTATATCTATAACATAGATGCCATTGTGGTGCTACCGGATCATATACATATGATCATCACACCTAAAAATGTGACCGATTATCCTAAAATTGTTAAAGCTATAAAATATAATTTTTCAAGGCATTTTAATGTAGAAGAAGAGCAATCATATAGTAGATATAAAAGAAAAATAAAACCTATATGGCAGAAGCGATATTATGAACATACCATTAGAGATGAAAAAGATTATGTGCGATGTTTAGAGTATATACGTAATAATCCATTGAAGCATGAGTATGTAGAGAATGAAGAGAAGTGGAAATATTCATCATTGACGTAGGGTGCGTTTGTCAACGCACCGTTAAATTTAATATTCAAAACCAAATATTTTACCATTCAAATAAAAGGTGCGTTGGCAAACGCACCCTACAAGTGTTGAAATCAGAGGTTATCCACACCCGCCACTGCAACTTGTGGCAGAAAAGTCCGTAGTGCCTTGGGCTTGTGATTTTCTTGCAAAGACTATTTGTGTCAAGCCATTTGGTAGTTCCTGATCTGTGAACTCAAATTCATCTGCTATTTTAGGGTATAGACCAGAAGGTGCACAGTGGTTTATCATGATGAGTTGTTCATTTTCTTTCAGTATGGCTAACCCAGCCATGGCATTAACCATCGGGTGTCCACCCTTGGAAGTGTCGAACACATAGGTAGTTATGGGACCCATCGTTCCTTTTTTAAATTCAACCGTTGCATTTTCTACGTTTATAGGAGTTGCATTTTCAATTTGCATATTAATATGTCCTTTTTTACTTTTTCGGTATTTTAGCACAGAGGAACTTTATGGTCAGGTTAAGGAACTAAGTTTTAACTCGTTTTACAACTCCCGATGAGTAATGAGAGTAGAATAGCGGGATTTATAAATTCTTCATCTTACCGATGATCTTTCTAATATTTCTCCCCTTCATCTTCGCCCCATCCACTTTAGCAACAGCTTGTTTCTTACATGTTTTACACATGCTGATACATGACTTTATGATGATGTCATCATCTGGAAAAGCTTTGGTAAGTTTTTTGTGAAACTTTTTGGTCTTGGAAAACTTTTTGCATATTTTTATCTTCATGTTTTACTGTAGCATAATTTGTGTGTAGTGTATGAGGAGGAAAGAAAAAGGTATTCATCCCCGAGGTAAGTTCGAGGATGATGAAGTGCTAAAAGAAGAGTTTATCAGATGCTTCTGTGTGCATCCTCATGTGTATGGTCCCAGACAAGTTTTGCTCCGCCCAGCAGGTGAAAATGAAGGTGATTTACCTCTTGTCCTCCGTCTGATCCGTTATTGGTGATGAGTCTGTAACCGGTTTTGTCTATACCTGTTTTCGTTGCCACTTCCTGTGCAAACTCTGTAAGGGCACCCATAGTCTCTGCAGTGACATCCTGAAAACAATCTATATGCTGTTTAGGAATAATGAGGATGTGTATAGGTGCTTTTGGGTAGAGGTCATGGAATGCCAGGAAGTGGTCACTTTCATGAACGGTATTGTTAGGGATTTCTTTATTTACTATTTTGCAAAATATGCACATTTGCTAGTCCTTTGGTTATTTGATTTATTTTTTATTTTTCTTATCATATCGACTTGTAGATACCCGTGTCAAGCACGAGTATAACGTAGTGATTTAAAGTGATTATAGCATAGAAAAGTAGCAATAAATCCCACTATTAGTTACATTTGGATAAAATCACGATAATTATAACGCTATGCATAGAGGTTAAATGGAAAATTTAGAAGAGAAGATCATTCAGGCTGATTCGCTTGAAACATTGGAAAGAGTGCGTATTGAACTTTTTGGTAAGAAGGGTGTTTTGGCAGCACAGTTTGCTAAAATGAAAGATGTACCCGGACCGGAGAAAAAAGCATTTGCAGAGGGACTGAACAAGAGTAAAGCAGTGCTCCAAAGTACTTTTGATCTGCGTTATGAAACACTTAAAGCAGAAGAGATAGAAAGAGTACTTAAAAGTGAAGCTATAGATGTTTCTCTTTACGGAACGCTTGCACAAAAGGGTGCACTCCACCCGGTGATGGAGACGATGGATAAGATCATTGACTACTTTGTGGCATTGAACTTTGCTGTAGAGAGCGGTCCTATGGTAGAAGATGACTTCCATAATTTTGAAGCACTGAACCTCCCAAAGTATCACCCGGCCAGAGATATGCAAGATACATTCTACTTTAATGATGGCGGACTGCTTCGTACACATACTTCACCGGTACAGATACGTACGATGATGGAGACGAAACCTCCTATCAGAATGATCGCACCGGGTACTGTATTTAGACGTGATTATGACTTGACACATACACCGATGTTTCATCAGGTAGAGGGTCTTGTGGTAGACGAGAAAGGTAAAGTAAGTTTTGCAAATCTCAAAGCGATCCTGACAGATTTCTTGCAGTATATGTTCGGTGATGTTGAAGTGCGTTTCAGACCAAGCTTCTTCCCGTTCACCGAACCTTCTGCTGAAGTGGATATCTCTTGTATCTTCTGTGAAGGTGAAGGGTGTAGAGTCTGTTCACATACGGGATGGTTGGAAGTCCTTGGATGTGGTATCGTTGATCCGAATGTCTTTAAAGCAGTAGGTTATGAAGATGTAAGTGGTTATGCATTTGGTTTGGGTGTAGAGCGTTTTGCAATGCTGATGCACAAGATACCTGATCTGAGATCTTTGTTTGAAGGTGATATTCGTTTATTGGAGCAGTTTAGATGATAGTAACAAGAAGTTGGTTAAATGAATTTATAGACCTGGGTAATGTGTCTAATGAAACACTTTATGAAACATTTAACTCTATAGGGTTGGAAGTTGACAGTATCAATCAAATTGAAATTGCTGAGAATGTCGTTGTAGGGAAAATACTTTCTTGTGAAAAACACCCGGATGCAGATAAGCTGAATGTATGTCAGATAGATGTAGGTTCCGGTACAAGACAGATAGTTTGTGGTGCTGCCAATGTGGTAGATGCAGAGTATGTGGCAGTAGCGACTATAGGTGCTGTACTTCCTGGTGACTTTTCCATCAAACATGCAAAACTTCGTGGAGTAGAGAGTGAAGGAATGGTTTGTGCCTCTTCTGAGCTTGGACTGCCTGATACAGGTAAAGGAATTATGATACTTGATGAAAGTATCGGTGAGCTTGAAGTGGGTAGAGAGTTTGGTTCATATGAAAAAGTAGCTGATACGATCATCGAGCTTGAGCTTACAGCCAACAGAGGGGACTGTCTTAGCATCTATGGTGTGGCTAGAGATCTGAGTTCGGCACTTGACATCGAGATGAAACCTTTTGAGTACAAAGAAGCAGAGAAGATGAAGCTTGGTATCGCTAGAGATGCAGAGCTTCGTAGTGAGGGGGATATGGATGCGGATCTGCACTATAAACGTGCAACCATAGATGAAATCGATAACAGTTTTCTTGTACAGTTGCGTTTAGCTATGGTAAGTGTAGAAGCAGAGGGTAAACTGGCAAGTATGTTGGCATATGCCACCCATACAACAGGTGTGATCTTGCGTGCATATGATAGTGCAGCTTTCCGTAATGAAGAAGGGAAAGTAGTAGTCACACCAAGAGCTAATGCCAAAGGGATCATAGAGATCATAGGCAATGGTCAGGTACTTTCTGTAGCCGGAGTGAATCAAAAAGAAGAAGTGATAGCGAATGATGGAAGTAAAGAGCTTTTACTGGAAGCCAGTTATATCAACCCGGATACGCTAGTTGAAGCAGTTTCAACTACTTCTTTGAAGAGAGATGACCTTTACTATAAAACATCAAGAGGATCTAACCCGGATCTTAGATTTGGTCTTATTTTCTTAGCATCATTGTTGGATTGTTATACAGACATTAACTGTTATGAGGGTTCTTTAAATGTGGATGTAGATAGAGAACATGAGACTGTTATCGTAGCGGCCAGTGAGATATCAGCTATTGTGGGTATGGACGTAGAGATCGGTAAAATAGTAACTATCTTACAGAAACTCGGGTTTGAAATAAGCTCTATGGATCATGATGTCATTGCTGCGGGAGTACCACTCTTTAGGCATGATATTAAACATATACAAGATATCGCTGAAGAGATCGTACGTATTATCGGGATCAATAACATCGAAGAGAAACCTTTTGTCTTTGCAGAGAAGGCGCGTTTAAATGATACAACTGACAGATACAAGGCCAAAAAAGGTTTTAGAAATCGTGCAGTAGGTACAGGATTTTATGAAAATGTGTCTTATGTTTTCAGTGAAAGAGCGCTATTGGAGAAATATGGTTTCTCTACGGTAGAAGAAGAACTCGAACTCTCTAATCCTATTGCAGAAGAGTTGAACACACTTAGAAGCACAGTACTTGTTAATTTGCTGAATGCCGTAAAACGTAATGTGAGTTACACGAAAAAGTCTATCCCTCTTTTTGAGATAGGCGCTGTGTTTGGAAGTAAAAGAGAGCAGTCAGAAGTACTCTCTTTTGTATTTTCAGGACAAGTAGATGGTGAAAATGTAAGTAATGCGGGAAAACCACAAATGATCGACTTTGCCTCTTTCACGCAAAAAGT
>JAYEOF010000032.1:0-4642 GCA_034722695.1 Campylobacterota bacterium | reverse complement strand
AAGTTCCAGGGTGTCTATAAAGACCTTTCTGTAGTGATAGACAAATCTATAAACTATTATGAAGTGGCTAAAGTACTTAATAGCCTAGAACTTCCTATGCTCAAAGATACGTACCCTGTAGATATTTATGAAGATGAAAAACTGGGTGAAAAGAAGAGCTTGACTATTCGATTCTTTATCCAGTCTATGGAGAAAACACTTGAAGAGAGTGACATAGAAGCTGTGATGAGCCAGGTTATGGCAAGTCTTGAAACAGAATGTAAAGCACAATTGAGATAAAAATGAAAATAGAATTAGCATCTAGTTATGGATTTTGTTTTGGTGTAAAAAGAGCTATTAAAATAGCAGAAGAGCATAAAGGCAGTAAAACCTATGGTCCGCTTATTCATAATAAAGATGAAATAAGTCGTCTTAAAGAGGGGTTTAACATAGGACTGGCTGAAAAGTTTGAAGATGTTGCTCCTGATGATTCTGTAGTGATACGTACGCATGGTATCCCTAAAAATGAACTTTCTCAACTTAAAGCACAGGAAAATGAGATCATAGATGCAACTTGTCCTTATGTGACCACACCTCAAAATATCGTTGCAAAGATGAGTGGAGAGGGGTATAGTATCGTTATCTTTGGTGACAAAAATCATCCGGAGATCAAAGGTGTTGTAAGTTATGCAAAAGATCTTCGAGATGCTTTTATCGTAGAAGATGAAAAAGAGCTGACAGGATTACCGATACTTTCCAAGGTGGCAGTGGTTGCACAAACGACAAGAAAACCGGAAGATTTTTTAAAGGTAGCCAATGCCCTTATCCTCACACATAAAGAAGTAAGGGTATTTAATACTATCTGTAATGCAACGTTTGAAAACCAGGATGCTGCAGCTGAATTAGCAAGAGATGCAGATGTGATGGTAGTGATAGGGGGGAAACACTCTTCCAATACCAAGCAGTTGCACTCTATCTGTAAGAGTTATTGTGATGATAGCTACCTGATAGAGAATGAAAAAGAGCTTGAATCCAGCTGGTTTAAGGATAAAAAGCTTTGTGGTATCTCTGCAGGTGCATCTACCCCTGACTGGGTTGTGCAAAATGTTATTGATAAAATTCAAAGTATAAAATAGGGTGAACTATAATGAATACACTTACGCTCAAGCCTATCTCTAAAATTGATGGAGAGATCAATCTTCCTGGTTCTAAAAGCCTTTCAAATAGAGCTTTACTGCTTGCGGCATTGGCTCAAGGTACAACAAGGATCACTAATCTTTTAGAGAGTGATGATACCAGACATATGTTAAATGCCTTGAAACAATTGGGTATAAAATATACTCTCTCTGAAGATAAGACCCAATGTACCGTTGAAGGAAATGCTGGTCCTATAAGCAGTGAAAAAGTTCAAGAACTTTTTTTAGGAAATGCTGGTACTGCTATGCGTCCACTCTGTGCAGCATTGTGTTTAGGAGAAGGGTCTTATCTACTTACGGGTGAGCCTCGAATGAAAGAGAGGCCCATCGGACATTTAGTGGATGCTTTGAGAGAAGCAGGTACCAAGATCACGTATAAAGAGAATGAAGGATATCCTCCACTCCAGATAGAAGCAAATGGTCTAACTGGTGGGAAAGTGAAGATAGAAGGTGCTATTTCAAGCCAGTTTTTGACGGCACTGTTGCTTGCTGCACCTATGGCAAAAAAAGATATGACCATCTCTATCATCGGAGAACTGGTCTCTAAGCCTTACATAGATATCACTTTGCATATTATGAAAGCATTTGGTGTTGAAGTTATCAATGAAAACTATAAAATTTTTCGTATTAAAGGTGGACAGACCTATCAAGCAGTAGACTCTTTTATGGTTGAAGGAGATGCCTCTTCCGCTTCCTATTTCCTGGCTGCAGCGGCCATAAAAGGCGGTACGGTCAAGGTAACGGGTATTGGAAAAAATAGTATTCAAGGAGATGTTGCCTTTGCAGATGTCCTTGAAAAAATGGGTGCAAAAGTAGAGTGGGGTGATGATTTTGTATCTGTGACCAAGAGTGAACTTAACCCTATAGATATGGATTTCAATCATATACCGGATGCGGCAATGACCATTGCAACAACAGCACTTTTTACCAACGGTACCACCACACTTCGTAATATCTATAACTGGCGAGTTAAAGAGACAGACAGGCTTTTTGCAATGGCTACAGAACTTAGAAAAGTAGGTGCTGATGTAGTGGAAGGTGAAGATTATCTGAAAATCACACCACCTGAACAGTTAAATCATGCAGCTATCGACACATATGATGACCATAGAATGGCGATGTGCTTTTCTCTTTTGGCACTTGATCCTGTCTCGGTTACCATCAATGAACCTGAGTGTACTGCAAAGACTTTTCCTACCTATTTTGATGTTTTTGAGAGTATATCCAGCTATTAAAACATTGTAATATGTAGGGTGTTGTCTCCCGACAACACCTTTGGATATATCGAATTACTTCATCTTATGGGTACCGTGAAGGCACAACACCCTACATGATCCAAAAACGCCACAAATTTTCACCATAAGCATCCTAATAAAATTTTTGGGTATAATTACGCAAAATTAGGCACACATAAGGATAGGTATGAAGTTCGAAGATATCGAAATAGAAGAAGTAGATTTTGAAGCGATGCTCGAGGAATCGTTTAAAAAGTCAGAGTCAAGAAGTGATTTAGTTACAGGTACAATTGTTAAAATTGATGAAAAAGATAATTTGGCAGTAGTGGATATTGGTGGTGGTAGAGATGCAAATCTTTCTCTTGATGAGATCAAAGATGAAGAGGAAAATATCACTTTCAAAGTAGGTGATACTATTGATGTTGTAACTATGGGTAGAGGTCGTATCTCTCACACAGCAGCACTTGGTAGAGCAGCACTTAATGAGTTCATCTCTGAGTATGATGAAGAGCAAGAGTACATCATTGAAGGTATTGTTACTAAGAAAAACAAAGGTGGATATGTTGTAGATTGTGATGGTTTAGAATTCTTTATGCCACGTACACTCTCTTACCTCTCTTCAAAAATAGACCCAACTGGTAAAAAAGTGAAAGCTGTAATCGTAAAAGTCGATAAAGACAAAGGTTCAGTAGTTGTTTCTAGAAAAGAGCTTATCGAGCGTGATAAAGCAAAAACTGACGAGATCGTCGGAGCACTTCTTGAAAGTAAAGATCCAGTGATCGGTACGATCAAGAAAATTACTTCGTATGGTATGTTTGTAGATGTTGGAGGAATGGACGGTCTTGTTCACTATTCACAAATTTCTCACAAAGGGCCTGTAAACCCTTCTAAATATTTCCAAGAGGGTGATGAAGTAAATGTTATCGCTTTGGATTATGATAAAAAGAAAAGACACCTATCACTTTCTATTAAAGATGCCAACCCTGATCCTTGGGCTGATATTGATGCGATCATCGGTGTTGGTGATACTGTAACTGCTACAGTAAGTAACATCGAACCTTATGGTGTATTTGTTGATCTTGGTGAAGATCTTGAAGCGTTCCTTCACGTATCTGAGATCTCTTGGGATAAAAATGTAAAACACCCGAAAGATTACCTAGAAAATAATTCAGAGATCAATGTTGAAGTGATCGAGATCGATAAAGAGGGTAGAAGACTCAGAGTAAGTCTTAAAAACCTTCTTCCTAAGCCTATGGATGCATTTACAGCTGAAAACAGAGTTGGTGATGTTGTAACCGGTACAGTAACATCAATCACTGATTTTGGTGCATTTGTAAGAGTTGGTGCTATAGAAGGTCTTCTTCACAATCAAGAGATCTCTTGGGATAAATCACAGAATGCAAAATCTGAACTCAAAGTGGGTGATGAAGTTGAAGTAAAAATTATCAAGATCGATAGAGATGCAGGTAAAATCTCTTTGAGTAAAAAAGCACTTGAAGCTTCACCTGTAAAAGCATTTGCTGAAACACATAAAAATGGTGCTATCGTTACTGGTACTGTAAAAGACAAAAAAGACTTTGGTGTATTTATTGCACTTGAAGACAATGTTGATGCACTTATCAGAACTGAAGATCTTCACCCACTTAAATTTGATGAGATCGAAAAAGGTCAAGAGATCAAAGGTGTAATTTCTTTCATTGATGGTAACACTGATAGAATAAGAGTTTCTGTAAAAAGACTTGAGCGTCAAGAAGAGAGAGAAGCAATGGATCAACTTAATTTGGACCAAGATGACAGCATGACTTTAGGTGATGCATTTGGCGATAAATTCAAAAGATAGAAACTACGCTTAACTGAGTTGACTTCCCGAGTCAACTCATGCGACTATGTCGTACCTTCCATACTTAAAAAATTTACAAAAAAAGGTTCTAAAATGTCAAAAAAGACAATTGTAGTTTGTGACCATATACATCAAGATGGATTGGATATTCTTGCAAACGATAGTGAAATAGAATTTATAAATGCAGCTGATGAGCCTAAAGATAAGCTCATTTCTGAGATCATTCCTTTGGCAGATGTAGCCATCACACGTTCATCTACAGATGTTGATGATAAGTTTTTGGCTGCAGCACAAAAGGTTACAGCAGTAGTACGTGCGGGTGTAGGTGTAGATAATGTAGATATTCCTGGTTCAAGTAAGCAGGGGATCGTTATTATGAATGTACCTACAGC
>JAYEOF010000031.1:0-2544 GCA_034722695.1 Campylobacterota bacterium | reverse complement strand
GCCGGTTTGAGTATGACTGTATTCCCGGCTGCCAATGATGCAGCCACTCCGCCAACTGGAATAGCAATAGGGAAGTTCCATGGGCTAATGACCAAACCAACTCCTTTTCCACTCGCTTCAACACCGGTAAGTCCAGACATTTTTGCCACAGAATAAGGATAGAAGTTTGCAAAGTCAATTGCTTCACTTACCTCGACATCTGTTTCAGTAAAAACTTTACCAACTTCAGCAGCAGCCACACCTATAAGATCTGCTCGTGCTACTCTCATCTCATGTGCCGCATCCATTAGCATCTCTTGTCTTCTGGCAGTTGTAAGCTTTCTCCAACCATCAGGGTCTGCCTTTGCTGTAGCTATTGCTATCTTCATATCCTCAGGCGTTGCCTCTACATAGCTACCAGCTAGTTTTTTCTCATGATATTGGCTTTTATCTAGCACTTCAACATGTTCATCTCTTTGAACAATTTTTCCGCCAACAACAGGATAAGCGTTAAAACCACCCACTTCAGAGATATTTTGCCATGTTTCACGGATACTCTCTGCCCATTTTCTGTTTGCAGGAAGTACAAAGTCTGTATCTGCTTCATTCTCAAAATGATAATGTTTAAGATTTATATCTTCTTTTACAATCTCCGCATTTCTATCTTGTGTTCTGTATGGTTTTTGATCAACAGTAGGCATAAGTGCGATTGCATCATCATAAGATTTTATAAGTACTTTCCACGCTGATGTATCGACCTCTAAACCAAAACTGTGTCTTAAAAAGTTTTGGTCTGCTGTATTTTCATCAAATCTTCGCACCAAGTAGGCGATAGCATTTGTAAACGTCTCTTTCGTTGCTGTTGGAGCATAAAGTATGACATTTAAGCCTTGTGCTTTTAATACCTCATAAGCAGCTTCGCTCATGCCTTCAAGCATCTCAGCACTTACATACTTCTCTACTTTTCTCTCTTTTGCCAATAACATTGCCAATGCATGGTCAAAGAGGTTGTGTGAAGCTACACCGGTATGCACATAGGGAGCCACTTCAGGTTCTAGCAAAAAGTCCATCGCTATTTTGAAGTTTGCATCAGATTCTGCTTTTGATGAGTATGTTACGCTAGGCCACCCCCTTAAAGATGCTTCTGTAAGTTCCATCTCTTGGTTTGCACCCTTAACGATACGGATCTTCATA
This sequence comes from Campylobacterota bacterium, assembly GCA_034722695.1. GTDB lineage: Bacteria > Campylobacterota > Campylobacteria > Campylobacterales > Sulfurovaceae > Sulfurovum. The sequence goes on along the minus strand of JAYEOF010000031.1, from coordinate 1,371 downwards.
GGTGCACCACCATTGTCAACTCTTTTTTTAGCCCACTCGTACAAATCTTTGATGTAAATCATAGCATCAGGCAAATACGTTTGGATCACGATACCCGCTTGAAGATTTTTATATGCCTCTTTTTCTAAAACATTTTTAAAAGAGTCTATAGTCGTTTCAATGTCTCTATACTCTTCCATATCAAGATTTACAAACTTATACTGCTCTTTTGAATCTTTGTCTAAGTAAGTGTTTCGCATAGCTGCACTATAGACTTTCTCTAGCTGTTTAGAAATATGTTCTACGTTATTATCATGCGCATGTGGAACGATTTGAGAAAAGAGATTTGATATTTTAATAGAAAGGTAATCAACATCAGGGTTTTGAAGCAGTTTAATATATTTGGCTACCCGCTCGTCTGCCTCTTCTTTACTTAAAACAATCTCACCGATTACATTGATATTTACACGAGTTCCCTCTGCCCTTCTAGCTTTCATATGCTTAGAAAGAACAGGATCTTCCCCTTTGATGACAATAGAACTAATATCATTTCTCAAATATTTTACAAACAGAGGAATAGAAATAGAACTCACATACACACCAACATCACGAAATAACCAGATAAGTATCTGTTCAAATTGGGAAAAAAAGTCTGTACTTTTGTACTTGGCAAAGATATGTTCTAACTGGTCTGCAACCCTGTCTCCATCGTGAGAACGAAAACTTTGGTCTAACAACTCAATAAGGAAAATTTTATTAACAGGGTTCTTTAGCATTTTCAACATCATGTCATGAAAATCTTGCTCTTTACCTTTACGAGAAACTTGTATTTTCTTTTGCCACTCATAGGCAACTGTTTTTACTTCTTGTACTGTTTTTTCTGGTATGCTCATCTATTTCTCTTTACTATTAATTTTTTGATATATAACTTGTGGTTGATCTGTTTATCTTATAGTCTGCTTAGATTTTTATTTCTTCCATATCATCAAGCCACCCAGCTTTATCATCCAGTTTCATGATCATCATTTTACTGGCATCATGAGGGAACTCCGGTCTTGAATGAATATGTTTTAAAATTAATTTATCTTCTATTCTACCCACTATTTCAATCTTACCTTTATCATGTCCCATAATGAATTTAAACCTTTTTGCATAACCATCAAGTCTCTCTTTTGCCTTATCTACTAGATCAATTCCTTGTTTCAGTGGAAGTTGAAAATGATTTCTTACACGACTGACTGGCATACATTGGTAGAGATAGTATGGATTGACTCCAATTTTTACCAATCCATTCATAAGATTCTCAATATCCTCTGCACTATCATTAACACCTTTTAAAAGTACAGCTTGATTATTGACTGTAATTCCAGCTTCTCTTATTTTTAAAACCGC
>JAYEOF010000030.1:0-2545 GCA_034722695.1 Campylobacterota bacterium | reverse complement strand
CTGATGTCTACTTCATTTTGCCTGGCAATTTTGATAGAGTGGTCACAGGGTGCTTCTCCTTCATGCCAGTTACTGGTACCTGCAGAGTCTACCACTAAGGTTAAGCCCTCTTTTTTTAAGATACTTTGAGCTACACCTTCTGCCAATGGACTTCGACAGATATTACCTAAACATACAAAGAGAATTTTCATTATTTTGTCTCCTTTTCTATCCATTCCAAATAGCCCTCATTAGCATCAAGTATAGGTGTCATAATGATCTCAGGTACATCATAAGAGTGTAGTGCTTCTATCTGACCTTTGATCTCTGCAAAAAGTGAAGCTTTGGTTTTCATCTGTAGGAGTATCTCTTCACTTGTCTCTAACGTACCATTCCAATGATATTGGCTTTGTACAGTGTGGCTTTGGACACAGGCTACCAGATGTTCTTGAAGCAGGGCACTGCTGATCTTATCAGCGATCATCTTATCGTCTATAGTTGTGCTGATGATACAGTAGTTTTTTGTTTTCATAGAAACTATTTTAGTATAATTTGTTATGAAAGAGAAATTTTTTCTCAAAGATAAACTTTTTAACTTTTATGTTAGTATAGTGCCAAATGCAATTAAAGGAAATATGATGACCAATGATTTTACAAAAGCCATGGATTTTAGACATGCTTGCAAAGAGTTTGATGAGAGTAAGAAGATAGATGATGAAACCATACACTACATTCTGGAAGCAGGGCGAAAGTCACCTTCTTCTTTTGGGATGGAAGGTTGGAAGTTTTTAGTCATTACCAATGATGAGCTAAAAACAAAGTTACGCCCTGCCTGCTGGAACCAGGTACAGATCACATCCTGTTCCCATTTGGTCGTGGTCTTAGCCGCCATAGAAAATGTAAAGCCGGAGAGTGGCATACCTGCTAAACGATTTGCCAGACGACCACTGTCACAAGAACAGTTGGACGGTTACATGGATCTTTATTCAAATCATCTCAAAGAGGTGTTCAGTACAGATAAAAATACTTATGCATGGACAGCCAGACAGTCTTACATCGCACTGGGTAACATGATGACCGCTGCAGCTTTTGTAGAGATAGACTCTTGCCCCATAGAGGGGTTTGAAAAAGAGAAAGTTGAAGAGATCTTAGGATTGGACAGAAGTAAGTATCAAGTCGCTGCATTATTACCTTTTGGATACAGGGTAAATGAGCAGTCAGAACAGATAAGATTGCCTTTTGATGACGTGGTAGAGTTTATTTCTGATTACCCCACCAACCCAATATCCAAATGTTTGAAATAGCAGAATACATCGGTATCATCGCCTTCGCGATCTCTGGCTTTTTTGTTGCTGTAAGAAGCAAGCTGGATTTCCTCGGGGTGTTGATATCGGTCTTTTTAACGGCATTGGGTGGTGGTATCATTAGGGATATTGCTGTAGACAAGACACCGTACACTTTTACCCATAATACTCCTGCGCTTATTATCATAACTGTAATGGTGCTGCTGATACTCTTTAAATTTCATAAGAGAGACAGCATAGAAAACAAACCCTTGTTCATCGTCAGTGACTCCATAGGGCTTATCTCTTTTAGTATTACAGGGGCACTCATAGCCATAGAGCAGGAGTTGAATCTTACAGGCGTGTTGGCCTTGTCTTTTGTGACGGCAGTGGGTGGAGGTATCATCAGAGATATCATTATCAACGAGATCCCTTTTGTGTTTAAAACAGGGTTTTATGGTACGATAGCCTTACTGATAGGGTTTAGTTTATATCTGTTGAATGTATTTGGAATGATGGACTTTTACCCTATAGCCATTATAGCTGTTTTAGGTGTTGTACTAAGGGTTGTAGCATATTATAAGAAGTGGTCTATCCCGTTGATATGAAAGGTTAGGAGATGATAACTGAATCATTAAATCAAACCATAATATTGGCAGATGGAAGTGTGTTGGGTTATGCTGAATCTGGTGATCCGAAGGGTACGCCACTCTTTCTTTTTCATGGGTTGAACTCTTCTCGCCTGGAAGTGAACATTGTTCATGCACAAATGTTAAAAGCAGGCATACGATGCATAGGGATCGATAGACCTGGTATGGGACTCTCCACTTTTCAAAAAGACCGTGAAGTTTTGGATTTTGTAGATGACGTACTAGTATTGGCAGATAGTTTAGGTATAGAGAAGTTTTCCGTGATGGGTGTCTCGGCAGGTACACCTTATACTTTAGCCTGTATTTACAAAGTTCCGCATAGGGTTAACTCATGTGGCATCATTTCTGCTGTGGCTCCTGTGTTTAGGTTTGGGTTTAAAGCTATGTCTAAAGAGAGTAGCGCTTTTATCTTCCTGGCTCGAAAGTTACCATGGCTTGTCAAGTATGTTTTTTGGTTTTTGCAAGGACGGTTCAGTCAGGATGATGCAAAGGAAGAGCAGTTCTTAGAAAATATCATGTTTACGTTAGATGATGTAGACAAAAAACTCATAGAAGTTGAAAGTGCGAAGAAGGCTTTAATAGAGACTTTTAGAGAGTCTTATAAACAAGGCAGTAAAGGTGTAGCCTGTGATG
>JAYEOF010000029.1:0-2560 GCA_034722695.1 Campylobacterota bacterium | reverse complement strand
AGATACTCATTTTTAAATTTAACATACCGTTCTGCAGAAGCATACAATTCTTTCACTTCATCATCTGTAAGTTCCCGTACAGCTTTTGCGGGACTTCCCATAATCAAAGATCTAGGAGGGAATTTTTTGTTTTTTGTCACTAAACTTCCAGCGCCAACGATAGACTCTTTACCTATGACGGCACCATCCAGTATTGTGGCGCTCATACCTATGAGACAGGCATCTTCTATGGTGCATCCGTGAAGCATCACTCTGTGACCTACTGTGACATCATTACCGATGTGTGTAGGGTTTCCATCGGACATATCTGCTTTTTTGTGATGTGTGACATGTATCATGCTGAGGTCCTGGATGTTGCTTCTGTCACCTATGGTGATGAAATGTACATCTCCGCGTACAACGCAGCCAAACCATACAGCAGAATCTTCCCCCATTTTTACACGTCCGATGACCGATGATCCTTCTGCAACCCAGGCATTTTTTTTAAGTTGAGGTGTCCACTCTTTAAACTTCAAAATCATTAATTCCCCTTTAATATGCGACTGGCAAGACGACTCACGTAGTCAGGAGTCTCCTTTTTTGTTTTATCATAGACCTTGTTGACATACTGTTCTAGCACAGTATGATTGTTCACTGATTTTCCCAAAAGAGGTACTTTAATGTAGTTTCCATCTTCTTGAAGTTCCCAACGTAACTTGTTGTCTGCAAGCTGTAGCATCAAGACCTGTTCTATCTTCTGTGTGAGCTTTTCTTCTATGATAGGGGTCATAAGTTCTACCCGCCGTACAAGGTTACGAGGCATGAGGTCTGCACTTGAGATGTAACATTTCACCTTATTATTTTTAAAATAATAGATACGAGGATGCTCCAGATACTTACCGATGATAGAAGAGACAGTAATATTCTCAGAGATACCTTTGATACCCGGTTTCAAAGCACAGATCCCCCGTATGATCAAGTCAACTTTACATCCTGCCTGCGAAGCATGGTAGAGTGCTTTGATAATGTCTGTATCCACTAAAGAGTTTGCTTTAAGAATGATATGACCGTTTTTACCATATTTCCCCTCTTTTTCTATAAATTTTACCAGTTTTGGTTTGATCTGTACGGGAGACATAAAAAGTGTGTCCAGCTTCGTATAGGTTGAAAAACCGGTGAGAAAATGGAAAAAGTGTGTTGCATCATTGGAAAATTCTTCTTTCGAGGTAAAGTAAGAGATATCTGTATAGATCTTTGCGGTACTGGGGTTATAGTTTCCTGTCGCAAGGTGTACATAACTTTTGAGCTTTTTCCCTTTTCTCTTAATGACCTGTGCGATCTTGGCATGTACTTTAAGTCCGGGAATACCATACACTACATGTGCTCCTGCATCTTCAAGTGCTTTTGCCCAGCGTAGGTTATTCTCTTCATCAAATCTTGCTTTGAGTTCGACCAATACGGTGACCTGTTTACCATCACGAACTGCATCTATGAGTGCTTTTACGATAGGTGAATTAGGACCTGCACGGTAAAGTGTCATACGAATGGCAAGTGTATCCGGATCAACTGCTGCCTGTTTTATGAATTGTACTACTGGTTCAAAGCTGTCAAACGGGTGATAGAGCAGCACATCCTGTTTATCTATGGCTTCAAAGATATTTTCAGAGTCAAGCGGCGGAAGTGTTTTTGGGCTGAATGTAGGTAAAACGAGATGGGCAAGTGCTTTATCTCCTACAATTTGCCATAAAGCACCAAGGTTAAGCGGCAGACTTTTGTAGGAGTAGATATCGTTTTCATCAAGATTAAGATGAGAAAGTAAAAAATTGAGAAGATCTTCATCTGCCCCCTCCATAAGTTCCAGACGTATAAGTGAACCTTTGTTTCTGGATCGCAAGCCCTCTTGAAGGATCTCCAAAAAGTCATCTGCTTCCTCTTCCTCTATCTCAATGTCGGCGTTTCTTGTAACCCTGAAAGGGGTTGAGGCAAGTTGTTTAAAACCCGGGAAAAGTTCAGAGGCAAAGTGTTCAACCACAGACTCAATAGGGACGAATGTCTGACCTAACTGTATAAATCTTGGAAGTATCCTTGGAATTCTTATAAGCCCGTGCTTGATATTCTTTGAGTCATCTCTCAGTGTAATAGCCAAACCAAAACTAAGGTTGTTGAGGTGAGGGAAAGGGTGTGTGGCATCCACTGCGATAGGGATGATGACAGGGTAGATCTCACTGAAGAATATCTCTTTTATCTCTAACTGTTCTTCCGGATTTAAGAGGTTATAGTTTTTTACATGGACACTATGGGTATGTAACTCAGAGATAATGGAAGTATAACAGGACTCAAGAACATGATGTTCTTTGTGTAGATAACCATGTATCTCTTCCAACTGTTCGCTAGGGGTGAGTTTATCGGCACCTGTTTCCTGTATACGTGCTTTAAAAAGTGCTTTAAGTCCTGCAACACGTATCATATAGAACTCATCAAGATTCGTTCCGTAAATGGCAAGGAACTTCAAACGTTCAAGTGGTGGAAGTTTCTCATCAAGTGCCTGTGCCAGAACACGAGAGTTAAATTGCAGCCATGA
>JAYEOF010000028.1:0-2560 GCA_034722695.1 Campylobacterota bacterium | reverse complement strand
GCACCAAGCTCTGTCATTTCAAGTAAATGCTCTGCCAATTCTCTATCTTTATTGACAAAAAGCAAGTTCTCTTCAACACTCATATTGGGGAAGAGTGCATAATCTTGAAAAACATATCCTATTTTCCGTTTTTGAGGTGCTAAAGATCTTTTGCCATCAAGCCACAGTTCATTAGCCACTTTGATCGTTCCTTCTGCCTCTTCCAATCCTGCCAAAATTCTTAAAAGTGTTGTTTTTCCACTTCCGCTTTTCCCTGAAAGTGCAACAAAATCACCCTCTTTTATGTCAAGATTTATATTCAGATCCATCTTACCACTGGAGCCATGAAGTTCTTTGGATATATCTATTTTGATCATTGTTAGAATGCTCCAAACTTTTTATTTTGTTTCTGGTTAAATATGTAAACAGACAACAGCACCACGAAAGAGATGATAAGCATGATAATACTGTAAATATGCGCTGAGGAGTAATCCATGATCTCTACCATTTCATAAATGGCAACAGAAGCCACTTTTGTTTCACCCGGAATACTTCCACCCACCATTAAAACCACACCAAATTCACCTACCGTATGGGCAAAGGTAACGATGATCGCAGTCAACAGTGCCGGCTTCATATTTGGCAGAGCAACTTTTAAAATGGTGCTTAATTTACTTTTTCCGGAAATGTAACTGGCTTCAAGCATGTTTTTGTTGAGTGACTCAAACCCGCTTTGAAGCGGCTGCACCATAAACGGCAAAGAGTAAAAACAAGATGCTACTACAAGCCCGGCGAAATTAAACACAAGCTGTATGCCAAACTGCTCTTCAAGAAAAACCCCAAGTGCTGAGTTTTGGGAAAGTGCCCAAAGTATGTAAAACCCTAACACTGAAGGAGGCAGAACGATAGGAAGTGCTGTGATCGCTTCAAGCAGTGGCTTGACTTTTGATCTTGTTTGAGAAAGATACCAGGCAAGCGGCATACTTATGAAAAACAAGATCAGTGTAGTCACAAAAGCCAACTTAAAAGAGAGTATGAATGGGGTAAACTCCATTGCCTTTAAAGTCTCAATCATCTAACACCTCTTGAATGGACAACTCATTTGCTTTGATAAGCGCAAGCACTTCATCTTTTTCATTTAGGTTCATTCTTTGTACAGATGCTGATGTTATAATAGATTCAAGAGAAAAATCTCCAAATTGAAGCTTAATACTACTTAGCAAGAGACCAACATCCATAGAAGATACTTTTACTTTTATCTGATTTGCATAACTCAACATTTCGCAAAAGGCTTGCTTATCCATGGTTGGCTTTGCAAGTGCTACAGAAGTAGGTTTACAGGTGAGTACAACTTTTTTTCCTATTTGAATACTGTCATTCAGATCCAAACTCATCATTTTCAAGGTTTCATTGTTGCACCTAAATGTGACAATATTAAGATTATCCACACTCTCGATATTTTCGATTGTTGCAATCAGTTGACTCATGGCAGAAGGTATCCAAATTCAGTTAATATTTCTTGTGCTTTTTGACTTAACATAAAATCATAAAATGCCCTGACTTCAACATTGGATTCACCTTTTTTAAGTATGACCATCCCTTGTTTTATAGGGGTATACCATTTTGGATCAACTTCTTTCCAGTGAATGCCCTCTTCATACTGTTTCATTTTTGGGCTATAGAGTGAAGATTTGGCTATAAACCCCAGGTCTGTCGCTGTTACAGTATATGAAACCGTTTGGGAAATTGATTCTGCAAAAACAAATTTATGTTTAACATCTTTATAGACAGAAGCATTTTTCATCGCTTCGACAGTAGCCTTACCATACGGGGCAGTTTTAGGATTTGCAACTGCGATCTTTTTTATAGTCACCTCTTTGGTAAGCATCATCCCTTTAGAGAGGTCTTGTGTTTTAGGGCTCAAATACGCCAAAGTACCTTGCGCATAGACAAGCGGTTCAGTGACTGCAATTTTGTCCTTATAGAGTGCTTCAGGATACTTCATGTTCGCTGACATAAATAGCTGATAAGGTGCACCATGTTTAATTTGTGCTGTAAGTTTTCCGGAGCTGCCAAGTACCACTTGCACTTTAATATCCGGATGAATTTCATTAAACGCTTTTTTTAGATCATCAATGGCATAACTTACATTGGCTGCAACAGCAATTTGGATGCTTCCTGCTATACTGTATGTTGATAGTAGCAACGCTGCAAAAAGTAGTTTTAATTTCATGCTTTTCCTTTAAAACAGATAGTTGATCTCAAAACGAATTTCATCATAAGACGGGTCGAGCTTAAGAAATCCATTGCCGGCAATGGTATCATTATCACCTACAACATGACCAAGCCTTGTCTTTAGGTATATATTGGACATACCATCAAAACCTTTCAATAGATCAAGTGTAAATACTTTCGAATCTGCCTGTACACCTACTTTTTCATCATCAAAGTCCTGTATAACAAAACGCGATATGATCTTAAGATTGGGGATGCTTTCAAACTCATAATCAAGTTGCAGCATAGTGCTTTTGGTATTGGCATACCAATTGTACTGTGACATGGCACGTGTAAAACCAGCTGT
>JAYEOF010000027.1:0-2564 GCA_034722695.1 Campylobacterota bacterium | reverse complement strand
GACCGTCAAAATAAATTGATGGTGTCGGTCAATATGAGACTTTTTGATAAAGGAAAGATGTCTAAAGAGAGTGAAGCAGTGAAGTACCAAAAACTGTCACTGCTGTCTCAGATAGACCATGCAAAGAAAGAGCAAAAAATGAATTTTAAATTGGCAGGGCAAAGTTTAAAAACGACCAGAACAAAACTTAAAAGCTCTAAAAGTGCATTGAAAGCAGCAAGAAGCACATATGATGTCATACGTCAAAAATTCGAAGTTGGTCTGGTGGACAACATTGCTTTTTTAGATGCACTTGCACAAAGAACACTGGCTTATGCACGTTACAAAGAGACGGTTTATGATTATGAGATCAGAAAATCCATTTATTACTATTATGCAGGGAAAAGTCCCAAGGAGTTTATAAGATGACAAGAATAATTTTAAGTTTGATGTTGTTAGCAGTAACAATACATGCACAAGATATTTATGCAACATTCTCTGTGGAAGCGGATCAAAGTGCCAATTTGGCATTTACAAGCAGCGGAACGGTAAATAGTGTTTCTGTTGATGTCGCAACAGAGGTCAAAAAAGATGAAGTGCTTGCACAACTGCAAAACAGTGATCTTAAAGCAGCGCTCAATATATCAACAACAGCTTTGAAGTATGCTAAAAAAGATTATGACAGACAACTCAAAGTGAAAAAGCTTGTAGATGCTTCAAGACTTGACAGTTTTGCATTCAAATATGAAAGTGCAAAAGCACAAGTGGCATACCAGCAGGCACTACTGGACAAAACGATACTCAAAGCTCCGTTTGATGGTGTGATCTTTGAAAAAATTGTTGAAGTCGGTGATGTGGTAAGTGGACAAGCTATACGAACCATTTTAAGAATACAAAGTTTTGAAAAAAGAAAACTGATCCTGGCATTTGACCAAAAGTATTGGAAAGATATAAAAGTTGGACAAGCGTTCAACTATAGTATTGATGGTGACAGTAAAAGCTACAGTGGAAAAATTTCAAAAATATACCCTTTTGCAGACAGCGGGAACAGAAAAATAAGAGCAGAAGTAGAAGCTAAAGATTTTGTTGTAGGACTTTTTGGTGAGGGGTATATTATTGTACCTGATGAGAAGTAGCGTCTATGTATAAATTAGCCATAAACAGACCTATCACAACACTCATGTATATTGTGACGTTGGTCATATTTGGATTCATGAGTTTCAAATCAATGCCTTCAGCCCTTTTCCCAAATATTGATTTTCCTATGGTTACCGTTAAAACGATATATCCGGGAGCAGAGGCAAGTACCATCGAATCACAGGTGACAGACAAGATCGAGGAAGCCATCTCACGTATTGGGGGGATAGATTCTGTGACTTCCAGCAGTAGTGAAGGTGTGAGTGTTGTGATGATAAAGTTCTTTTTGGAGAGAGATATCAATGAAGCGACCAATGATGTTAGAGATAAAGTTGCTGCTGTATTGTTACCAAAAGATGCCAAAATGCCATTGGTCTCTAAGCTTGATATTGGTGGAGCATCAATTATCAATATCTTTTTAACGGCACAAAATGACAGTATCAAAAACCTTATGTTGTTTGCAGATGAAAAAGTAAAACCTACACTGCAAAAAATCAACGGTGTGGGCGGAATCAACATTATCGGATACAAAGACAGAGAGATAAAAATTTACCCAGATCCACAACTGCTTAATAAATTTGGTATCACAGTAGCGGAACTTAATCGCATCATAGCAAGTGAGAATGTAAAGATCGGTGGGGGTAAACTTATCTCTTCTACCAAAGAGTTTACTCTCAAAACGAAAGCGGATGCCTTAAGCATCAATGAACTTAAAAATATTAAGATCAAAGATAATATCAAGCTGCAGGATATAGCAACCGTAGTAGATGCGATGAGTGATGCTAAAAGTTATGCCTCGTATAATGGTGTTGAAGGTGTGATGCTTGAAGTGCAAAAAATTTCAGGAACAAATACCATTGATATCGTACAAAAAGTCAAAGATGCAGTACCAAAAATAACAAAATTGGCAGGGGATAAATATGAGGTAAAAATATTGAATGATACTTCACCTTTTATTATCGCTTCACTGGAACATGTACAGTTTGACCTTATTTACGGTTCACTTTTGGCTGTCATCATCATTTTCTTCTTTTTACGAAATATGACGATCACTTTTGTGTCAGCATTGTCTATCCCTGCATCTATTTATGGTACTTTTGCTTTGATGGATTATATGGGTTTTGATCTCAATAAAATGACCCTGATCGGACTTACCCTGGCTATTGGTATTATCATTGATGATGCGATCGTTGTCATTGAAAATATCTATAAGAAAATGGAAGCAGGTATGGATAAGTTTGAAGCAGCTGTAGAAGGAACCAAAGAGATGGCATTTACAATTTTAGCTATTTCTGCAATGCTTCTTGCTGTATTTGTTCCTGTATCATTTATGAGTGGAATTGTGGGTAAATTTTTTGAATCATTTGCTATGACAGTTGGTTTTGCTGTCATTATCTCTTATTCTGTTGCTTTGAGTTTTATCCCCTCTTTGAGTGCCAGGGTTTTAC
>JAYEOF010000026.1:0-11099 GCA_034722695.1 Campylobacterota bacterium | reverse complement strand
GAACCGGTGCATTTGAACCTTATTTAAGTATGGAGAAGATGACCAACATAGAAGCCAGAGAATATGGAAAACGTGTTCTTACAAACTATGTTATATATCTTAATAAACTTGGTAAATCAACACGTCTTTTGCCATTTATAAAAACATTGACAGATCCTGCTCAGACAGATAGATTTAGATAATAAAATCTTCTAGAATACTTCTTTTGTCAACACATACTTTGCCACTTTGGCAAAGTGTAACTCACCTTTACCGTACAGTTCACTTTCAAAAACCAATTTAAAACTTTTACTTGAAGTATGTGGAAAAGTAATAAGGTAAAAATAATTCCACTCTGACACAAAAGAGATGTTTTTCAGCAGAGGATCATCTGCTGCCAATTCTTGAATACTTTTAGGGGCAGAGCCGTTAAGTGTCAGACTGTACCATTCTTGATCAAATGATTCCTCTTCTATATACATACCCACTATAAAAACTTCATCAGGTTTATACTCTTTATCTATATTTTGTTCATTGAGGTAAGTTGCAGTCAGTAATGCTTTAGTGCTATTCCCATCATAAAGTTGTGTTTTTTCGGTTTTTTGGAGTTTTTGATGGTATGACTTCTTTGTCTCATACGCTTCCATAAGTGCTTTTTCTTCTTTGGAGGCACAACCTGCAAGTAGAGCCATCACACTAAGTGTCAATATGATATTATGCATCTGCTCTCCTTTATAATTGTTAAGATTTTAACATAGTTTCAATAAAGTTTTAAGTATAATTAAATAACTTAATTAAAGGTTTATGTGTGAGCAAAAGAGTTGCAGTAGCATTTACAGGACCATCAGGCAGTGGAAAAACCACTCTTGTAGAGAAAGTAGCAAAAGTGCTTATAGAAGAGCGAAAAGTTGCTATCATCAAAAATGATCCTAAAGATAAAGCAGTCTTTGATGTCGAAGGAAAAGACAGCTACAAATTTTCTCAGACGGGTGCAGAGGTTGTTGTAACTTCTCCTACACGTACTACATACTTTTCTCAAAGAGAAAAAACACTTGATGATATTGTCTCTATGATAAATGATTTTGATATCTTACTTGTAGAGGGTCTTAAAACACTTCCTCTTCCTCGTATCGCTATTTTCCGAAATGAGATAGATGAGAGTTATTTTAACTGTAGTGAAGCTATTGCTATTGATCTGACTATCGATCAAACACTATATACAATACCCGAAAATATTGATATACTTGACCTTAACAATACTACCCAGATCATAGAGTGGATCCAAACACATGCAAAAAATATATAAAAAAAGGATAAATAAATGTTACTTATATTTGAGACTATCAAGCACATTGCCATTAAAATAGACCATGAGATCAAAACAGAAGACTTGGGATACTGTGAAAGTGAGAACTCTTCAGGTGAAGATCAACTCAAACTAGATGTTAAAAGTGACTATATCATAGAAGAAGCTTTTAAAAATGTATCTATAGTAAAAAACCTGATCAGTGAGGAGAAGGAAGGGGTAATGGAATTACATCCTGACGGAAAATACACTATCTGCTATGATCCTCTGGATGGTTCAAGTCTTGCAGATGTCAACCTTTCTGTAGGATCTATTTTTGGTATCTACGAAGGTGAACCTAAAGGGGAAAACCTTGTAGCCTCTGCTTATGTAGTTTATGGTCCACGTATTGAACTTCTTCTCGCGACAAAAGGAACTAACCCCAAACACTACAGAGCAAAAGAGGGCCTTTTCGACTATATAGAAGATATCATACTTAATGAAAAAGGTAATCTCAATGCTCCGGGTGGGACACAACAAAACTGGGTTCCCCATCATAAAAGTTATGTAGATGGTCTCTTCGGGGAAGGGTATCGTCTGAGATATTCAGGAGGAATGGTTCCGGATCTACACCAAATACTCCTCAAAGGTGGCGGTGTATTCTCTTACCCTGGTACTTCAGATAAACCGGAAGGAAAACTCAGACAACTTTTTGAAGTGATCCCTTTTGCTTTTATGTTTGAACAAGCCGGTGGACAGGCAGTTGACGATAAGGGTGTAAGACTTATGGAACTTGTTCCTGAACATCCGCACGATACCAGTCCATGTTTCTTTGGTACAAACTATGAGATAAATGCTCTCAAAGAGGCTTATGGAATTAAAGCATAATGTCTGAAGAAGTACTTGATGAATGGAAGATAGCTCTCAAGCAAAAAAAAGTAGAACTTGAAGCCTGTCAGGCAGAACATCAGGTAAAAAGTTGCATGAGCTGCGAGAAACTGCTTGACTGTGAAGTCCGAGACTCTTACATCAAAGCAGTTTATGACAGCATGAGCAAGGGTGCAGGTGGTGGGTTTGAATTTTAACCCTCTATTAACTTTAACTTCTCTGCCCTGTTCATCTTCTTTTTGATCTCATACTCACGTTTAGAAGCTAAACTCCTGTCTGGGTACTCCTCACTATAGACCAGACTCACAGGTCTTCTTATCCGTGTATATCTTGCCCCTTTATCTGAGCCATTATGCTCCTCTATACGACGTTCCAACTCTGTTGCGATACCAGTATACAAAGTATTATCAGCACACTTCACCATATAGACATAATACATATAATATAACTTTTTTAATGCTTCTCTTCAAAACTATATGGCTTAAAATAAACACGGATAGCATCATATGAGATAAAGATCTTTTCAGAATATGCTTCTATTTTTAAAAGTACATCTTTCCTGTTCATCTCGCCAAAAGTTCTGTAATAAAGTGTTACGATAGAAGGACGGCTGGAAAAATTTCCACAACTCTTTTTTTCCAGATAATATTCCCGTTCCATATTTATAAGTTTATAATATTCCTTTCTACCAAATTTATATATTTCTTTATTCTCTATTCTCTTCCTCTTCATATCTTCACGTCTTTGCGCTCTTAACCTCTCATCATTGAGTTTATTTAAAATATCATTTTTATCTTCTTGGGAGTATTGTTTAGTTATATTTGATGATGCTTCTTCAGACTTCTGCTGCCGTAACCTTTCGTCATTTAGTCTTTTTAAAATAAACTCTTTTTCTTCATCACTGTATGTCTCATTTTGTGAGATATTGGCAATGTATAGGTCTTCAGTTGAACTTGTATTCATTTTTATTTCCTTCTCTTGCTAATATTATAACATATAAATTTATAATATTATGAATTATCAATGTTACAGCACTATTTGGATAAAATATCCTTTATAATTTTACACTTCAGGGAACCTCTAGTAATAGGTGATACCCACAATGGACTTTGCAAATGTAAGATTTTGTAAGAGGCTTTCAAGTCCTAGCCATAGCTAAGACGAAGTAAGTATCTTGTGAAAGGTTGCGTTTGCAAAGCCCACCCTTCGGGCATCACTAGCTTTTGCCTATACGTCGTTACTCTTTTTTGACTTAGCTACGGCTAGGACTTCAAAAGAGTGCCTAGCCTAGACAAAAGCTAGAGATGTTGTGAGTATCACCTATTAATAGAAGTTCCCTTTACTTGTAAAACCAAAAACTCATTTGTTAAAGGTCTATCATGTCTTCTTGTCACAAAAAAGCTTACATTACAACCCCTATTTACTATGTGAATGACATCGCACACATTGGTCATGCATACACAACCATCATTGCCGATACACTTGCCCGTTACTCACGTATGTCCGGTCTGGATACATTCTTTCTTACCGGTACCGACGAACACGGTCAAAAGATAGAAGAGGCTGCAAAGTCCAAAGGGAAATCTACTCAAACGTATGCAGATGAGATATCAGCAACATTTAAAGATCTCTGGGATGATTTTGACATCTCCTATGATAAATTTATCAGGACAACAGATGCAGATCACATGACAGGTGTACAAAAAGCTTTTTCAAAAATGCATGAGAAAGGAGACATCTATAAAGATACCTATAAAGGTCACTACTGTATCTCATGTGAAACTTTTTTCCCGGCTATTCAACTTGTAGATGATGAGTTTTGTCCAGAGTGTGGGAAAAGTACAACTATTGTAGAAGAAGAGAGTTACTTCTTTAGACTCTCTGACTATCAGGATAAATTGCTTCAATACTATGAAGACCATCCTGACTTCATTTTACCAAAGAGTAAAAGAAATGAAGTGATCCGTTTTGTAGAGGGAGGTCTGACAGACCTCTCGATTACAAGAACAAGTTTTGACTGGGGTGTGAAGCTTCCTGAAAATTTTAATGATCCAAAGCATGTCATGTATGTATGGCTGGATGCACTTATGAACTATGTCACTGCACTTGGATATGGTACAGATGATGCAAACATGGATCAATGGCCTGCACGTGTGCATCTCATAGGAAAAGATATCTTGCGTTTCCATGCGATCTACTGGCCAGCATTTTTGATGAGCCTTGACCTGCCGCTTCCTAAGCACATCGCTGCACATGGTTGGTGGACACGTGATGGGGAAAAGATGTCTAAATCTAAAGGTAACGTTGTAGACCCTAGAGCCGTGGCAGATGCATACGGACTGGACAACTTCCGTTACTTTATGCTTAGAGAAGTACCTTTTGGCGGAGATGGTGACTTTAGCCAAAAAGCACTCATTGACCGCATAAACTCTGATCTGGGTAATGATCTTGGTAACCTGCTGAACCGTCTCATCGGTATGTCAGGAAAATACTTTGAAGGTACGGTAGACTCTGCAAATGTAGCTAAATACTACCAGTCAGAATTAGATGAAGTGCATGCTTCTCTGGATAAGCTAGAACCTCTACTCTTTGATATGCAGATACACCGTTATCTAGAAGAACTTTGGAGACCTCTCACTGTAGCCAATAAAGCCATAGATATGTATCAGCCCTGGACACTTATGAAAGAAGGCAAAGAAGAAGAAGCTATGGCACTTAACGGGCTTATAGCAGCCATACTTGCAAAAGTATCTGTGATGCTTTACCCTGTAATGCCTGCGGTATGTACAAAGATATCGAAAGCCCTACACTTTAGCATAGACAATGACTCTTGGAACAGTATGATAAAGGATACAAAGCTTCTTGAAACATTTAAATTGGAAAAAGTAGATCCTCTTTTCCCTCGTATAGAAGAGCCGTTACTAGAGCAGGCAGAACCTGTTGATCAAAAAGAAGCGCCCAAGCCTAAAGAAGAAGTGAAAAAAGAAGATGGTATAGCCCTTATAGGCATAGACCAATTCTTCCAAACTTCTCTTAAAGTAGGTACTGTTGTAAAAGCTGAAGAGGTGCCTAAAAGTAAAAAGCTCCTTTTACTTCAGGTTGATGTAGGGGAAGATGAACCTAGACAAGTTGTCGCAGGAATTAAAGAGTGGTATTCTGCTGATGATATGCTCAACACACAAGTCTGTGTTGTTGCAAACCTCAAACCGGCTAAACTTATGGGTATGGTAAGTGAGGGTATGTTACTTGCAGCAAAAGATGATGACGGTCTTTGTATGATCCGTCCGGAAAAACCGAAAACAGCGGGAACACCTATAGGTTAATCATGAAAATAGAAGACATCCTTAACCTCACAGAAGGTACACTCAGTAACACACCAAAAGTGCAAGCCATAGAGTCTGCAACAGTTTACTACTCAAAAGTAGAACACGGTGACCTCTTCTTCTCTTCAAACCAGGAAGAGATAGACCAGGCTATAACCAACGGTGCGTATGCTATCGTATATGATGACGACAATATTGTAAGAAAGGATGAAGAGATCGCGTGGATCAAAGTCTCAGACATCCAACTTGCTGCTTTGAAGCTCATCCGTTATGTGATCATCAAAAAAGAGGCAAAGTTTTTTCTACTCTCAGAGCATGAACTTACTTTCCTTAAAATGATACTCTTACATAAAGGAAACATCTCTTTTATCGCAAATGACTGGCGTAAAGCATTTGAACAGATACTTAACTCAGATGCCGGACTTTATGTGGGAACAGATAAAGAACTTATGCGTCTCATTAAGCCAGACATACAAAAACTCGACAGAGAAGTAGAAGGGTACCCTATCTCAGATACACTTTTCAAATCTACCTTTAAGGTAGATGGCTATGTCTATCAGGAAAAAGAACTCATCCCTTTCCATTTAGAATATCTTTTACGTGTAATACACTTTTGTACAGCACATGATCTTCCATTCTCTGTGGACCGCATCAAATACACCAAACATTTCATACCTGTTTTCATCGATGGTGAACTCAAAAGTACAAAACCCAGTAAAAGTGATAAGGTTGCTATATTCACAGACAATATAAAAGATATAGTAGAAGCAAGAGAATACATCAAACGCAGCAACATGTGGGTTAAAGGTATTGTCCTTACACCACCTAAAACCAAAGTACCTGGCATTGACCGTCCTCACTGGTTCGAGAGTGAAGAAGAGGTACGTGAATTACTCAAAAGTACACTCTTTAACTATGCATTTATCTATAATGCAGATAAAAGCATCCTCAATACGATCAAAGAAGAGTATAGTCTTTTTTAGACTTTACTCCTAACAATTCTTTTTAACAAACATCTTATCACCTCTTTTTTAACTTCTTTAACTTTATTTTAGATACTATTTACAAATAATTATTATTATCTTTAGTTAATATAGTGTAAACAAGGAGAGTTATGCAAGCAGAATACTTACCAAAACAAGAGGGTCTTTATGATCCGGAATTTGAACATGATGCCTGTGGTGTAGGTTTTGTTGCTCACCTTAAAGGGGATGCATCTCATGATATCGTACAAAAAGGGCTAACCCTTTTAGCAAATCTTGAACATCGTGGTGCCGTTGGTGCTGAGAAAAACTCTGGTGATGGTGCAGGAATCTTAACACAGATGCCAGATAAGTTTTTACGTAGAGTTCTGAAGGAAGATGGTATTGACCTGCCAGAGTTTGGTCACTATGGTGTAGGAGTGGTATTTCTACCTAAAGATCCTGAAGCTTATGCAGAGTGTAAAGCGATAGTAGAAGACTGTATAGAAGAGCTTGGGCAAGAGTTCTTAGGTTGGAGAAAAGTGCCAACAGCAAATGACTCTTTAGGTGAAACAGTTAAAGCGATAGAACCCTATATCCATCAAGTGATCATAAAACGAAACCCTGAGTTGGAAGATGCTGATGCCTTTGAACGCAAGCTTTTTGTTATCCGTAAATATGCGCAGTCTCAAGTCACTTCTTCACCTATTCGCGGTACAGGGTATTTTTATATGCCTTCTATGTCATCCAAAACCATCTCTTATAAAGGTCAGCTGATCACGGAGCAACTTCCCCTCTATTTTGCAGATCTCAATGAGCCTGATTATGAGTCAGCTATTGCCTTGGTACATAGTCGTTTCTCAACAAATACTTTTCCATCATGGCCACTGGCACAACCATTTCGCTACATAGCTCACAATGGAGAGATAAATACACTACGTGGAAATATTAACTGGATGCGGGCTCGTCAGTCGATGCTTAGCTCAAAACTATTTAGTGAAGATGAACTCAATAAGATATATCCTTATCTCATCAATGAAGCTAAAGGTTCTGACTCTTCAGTTTTAGATAATGTTGTTGAACTCTTAACTCTGGCTGGTCGCCCTCTTCCTCATGTGATGATGATGATGATCCCGGAAGCCTGGAAAGATGAGGAGATGGATGAGAAGCGTAAGGCTTTTTATGAGTATCATGCTACCTTTATGGAGCCATGGGATGGTCCAGCATCTGTTGCTTTTACAGATGGAAAGATCGTTGGAGCGACACTGGACAGAAATGGTCTTCGTCCTTCCCGCTACTCTCTTACAAAAGACAATATTCTAGTTATGGCATCTGAACAAGGTGCTTTAGAGTTCCCAACGGATGAAATAGTTTTAAAAGGAAGACTACAGCCAGGTAAGATGTTCTTGGCAGATCTGGAGAAGGGTCGTATTATCAGTGATAATGAGATCAAAGCAGATATCTCCGGAGGGCATAACTATGGTGCTTGGGTAGAAAAACAGAAGATAAACCTTGATGATCTGACACTTAACCATGAGCTAAAACAACCAAATCACAAAACCGTATTACAGCGTCAAAAATGTTTTGGCTATACACAGGAAGACCTGAAAGTTATCCTTGCACCGATGGCAAATACAGCGTACGAAGCCACAGGTTCCATGGGTAATGATGCAGCACTTTCTGTTCTCTCTAACGCTTCTATCAATCTTTACAACTATTTTCACCAACTCTTTGCACAGGTAACAAATCCTCCTATCGATCCGATCAGAGAAGAATCGGTAATGTCCCTGGTCTCATACATAGGACCACAGGGAAATCTATTTCAGGAAGTAGATGAAGATCGTAAATTTATTAAACTTAAATCACCGATCTTAACCAATGAGCAGTTTGAAAAACTAAACGGAGTAAGTGAGTTTAATTTCCGTGCGAAGAAGATCAGTATACTTTTTGATTCTACAAAACATGGCTCTATGAAAGATGCACTTGATTCAGTGGTGAAACAGGCAAGTGATGCAGTAAAAGAAGGTTTTCAAGTAGTGATCCTCTCAACAAGAGGTATCAATAAAAAGCATGCAGCCATTCCTACACTTTTAGCAACAAGTGCTGTACATCATCACTTGATTGCTGAAGGGATCAGAACAAATTGTGGTTTAGTTATAGAAACAGGTGAAGCAAGAGAGATCCACCATTTTGCTACGCTTATAGGCTATGGAGCCAATGCGATCAACCCTTATTTGGCATTTGAGACCATTGAAGATATGCGTAAACGCAAAATGATCGATGAATCGATCTCTCATGACCAAGCAGTAGAAAACTATATTACTGCCATAGGAAAAGGAATCTTCAAAATCATGTCAAAAATGGGAATCTCTACTATCCGTTCATACACAGGAGCACAGATATTTGAGGCCGTTGGACTTTCACAAAACCTTGTTGACAACTATTTTAAAGGTACACCAACCAGACTGGAGGGTATCGACATAGAGACACTTGAGGAAGAGACACTTCTTTGCCATACCATTGCCTATCCACAAGAGAAGATAGAAGCAAATGATTTGCCTGTAGGTGGTCACTATGCCTACCGTCAGCGTGGAGAGAATCATCTCTTTACTCCGGAGACGATCTTTTTACTGCAAAACGCTACAAAAAACAATGACTACAAAACATATCAACAGTATGCAAAACTGATCAATGAACCGCAAGAAGCATTTATAACACTGCGCTCACTTCTTGATTTTAAACGACTTGATCCTATTGATATTAACGAAGTAGAGTCAGTAGATTCTATTATCACTCGTTTTGCAACTGGTGCCATGTCTTATGGTTCTATCTCAGAAGAGGCTCATACCACACTTGCGATCGCTATGAATATGATAGGGGCAAAAAGTAACACCGGTGAAGGTGGAGAAGATGCTTCCAGATTTGGTACAAACAAAAACTCTAAGATCAAACAAGTTGCATCCGGACGCTTTGGTGTAACGGC
Source organism: Campylobacterota bacterium (assembly GCA_034722695.1). GTDB lineage: Bacteria > Campylobacterota > Campylobacteria > Campylobacterales > Sulfurovaceae > Sulfurovum. Next base: position 1,679 of record JAYEOF010000026.1, on the reverse strand, counting down.
AAACTATCTGGTAAACGCTGAAGAGATTCAGATCAAACTGGCTCAGGGAGCAAAACCGGGTGAAGGTGGTCAACTCCCGGGACATAAAGTAGATGAGATCATCGGTCGCACCAGACACTCAACGCCGGGTGTGGGACTCATCTCCCCTCCTCCTCATCATGATATCTACTCTATCGAAGATCTCAAACAGTTGATCCATGACCTTAAAAACGCTAATACATCAGCCCGTATCAATACAAAGTTGGTCTCTGAAGTTGGCGTAGGAACAATTGCGGCTGGTGTTGCAAAAGCACACTCTGATGTGGTACTTATCTCAGGTTTTGACGGAGGAACAGGGGCATCTCCACAAACTTCCATCAAGCATGCCGGTCTTCCTTGGGAACTTGGTTTGGCTGAAACGCATCAGACACTGGTTAAAAATGGTCTACGTTCAAGAATTGTTGTCCAGACAGATGGTCAGTTGCGTACCGGTCGTGATATAGCCATAGCAACACTGCTAGGTGCTGAAGAGTGGGGAATAGCAACGGCAGCTCTAGTGGTTGAAGGTTGTATCATGATGCGTAAATGTCATCTCAATACCTGTCCGGTAGGAATCGCAACACAAGACAAAGAGTTACGAGCCAAATACACAGGGAAACCTGAGCATATTGTGAACTATGTTAAATTCATCGCAACAGAGTTACGTGAAGTAATGGCAGAACTTGGATTTAGAACTATTAACGAGATGGTTGGCCGCACAGATAAACTTAAGGCTCGCGAAGGTGTTAGTCACTGGAAAGCGAAGCATCTACAACTTGATAGATTGCTTCACAGAGTTCATTTAAGACCTGATGACACCGCATATCAAACCACTAACCAAGCCCATGGCTTAGATATAGCACTTGATAATGAGCTAATTAAATTAGCACAACCAGCTCTAAAAGATGCTAAAGCAATAAAAGAAGAGATAAAACTCCGAAATATTAATCGTACTGTAGGAACGATGCTCTCTGCTGAGATGACTCATAAATATGGAGAAGAAGGGCTAAGTGATGATACAATTCACTTTAAAGCCACAGGAAGCGGTGGTCAAAGCTTTGGTGCATTTGTAAACAGCGGAATCACCTTTGAAGTAGAAGGCGATGCTAATGATTACTTCGGTAAAGGTCTTTGTGGTGGTAAACTGATACTCTACCCTCCTCGTGATGCAAGCTATGAAGCAAATGAAAATGTTATCTTGGGTAACGTATCTTTCTATGGTGCAACAAGTGGTGAGTCTTACATATACGGACTTGCCGGTGAACGTTTCTGTGTACGTAACTCAGGGGCTAAAGTGGTCGTTGGGGCTATCGGTGATCATGGCTGTGAATATATGACCGGTGGCCGAGTTATTGTTCTTGGTGAAATCGGAAAGAATTTTGCTGCCGGTATGAGTGGTGGTATTGCATATATCTATGATGAGCATAATAATTTGTCACAAAGAATCAATGACGAAATGGTCGATCTGGATAAAATTGAAACGCTTGAAGATGAACATGAAGTAAAAGGTATGATCGAGAACTATATTAAATATACCTCTTCCAAAGAAGCATCTGAGATTTTAGATAATTGGGACACTAATAAAGATAAATTTATTAAAGTGATGCCAGTAGACTATAAACGAGTACTTGCACATCTTAAAAGAAGAAAAGATGAACAAG
>JAYEOF010000025.1:0-2584 GCA_034722695.1 Campylobacterota bacterium | reverse complement strand
GCAGGTGGTCTGTCGATGGTACCTATATCTATACGCGTGGGTTGCAATTTTAGCAAGTATTCGTTTAGTTTAGCTATCTCTTCTTCACTGTCATTTAACTTTTTAACGATAAGTATTTCTATGACTAGAGGTCCATTGTATTTACTTTTAAAGTTTAACATTCCAGCTTTGATGTTTTCAATATCTATGCCTGTATGAGAACGATCTAGCTTTCTTAAACATTTTTGGGTTGCACAATCTAAAGAGAGTTTTACTTCATCAAGTTTAAGTAGTGCTTCTTGTATTTTTGGGTCATCGATCTTTGCTGCATTACTAAGGATAAGTGTCTTTGTTGTACCCTTAAAAGTATTTATCTCATCTATAAGCTCTGAGAGATATGGATAGAGTGTAGGTTCGCCATTGGCAGTAAGTGTGATGAAGTCTATATCATCATGTTCTTTGAGTGCAGTTTGTAGAGCTGTGACAACTTGTTCTACCGTTACCACATCATCATAACTATTCATAGTCTTGGCAGGATCCAACTCACAGTAAAGACAGTCAAAATTACACTGCTTCTTTCCTGGACTCAGATCAACTCCAAGAGATTTTCCAAATCTTCTGGAATGGATAGGACCGAAGATGATGTTACTCATTTATTTTCCAGAAACTCTTTGACACTCAGATACAAAGTGAATCGCATTTTCAACCGGTACATCTGGCAAGATGCCGTGTCCGAGGTTGAATATATGTCTTTTGCCACCCATAACATCCTGGATAGCCTCTACACATGCTGTGGTTGCTTCTTTATCGTAGAGTCTGCATGGTTCCATGTTTCCCTGAAGTACGTACTTGTCTCCGAGTTTCTCTTTGGCAAGTGACATAGGTGTTGACCAGTCTACACCAAATACATCGAAGTTTCCATATACTTTGTCTAGGAATGCAGGGATCCCTTTTGGAAACATGATGATAGGGGTATCAGGGTATTTTGATTTAAGATAGTCTGCTATTTCAACCATATATTTCCATGAGAACTCATCGTATTTACCCGGTTCTATGGCTGCTGCCCATGAGTCAAAGATCTGAACTACATCGATACCTGCCTGGATCTGTTTTTCCATATAGAGTTTTACTACTTCTGTTACTTTTGCAAGTATGTTATGTAAGAGTTCCGGATTTGAGTACATCATCTTTTTACAAATATTATAAGTCTTTGTTCCCTGTCCTTCTATCATATAGGTAGCAAGTGTCCATGGTGCACCGGTGAAACCAATGAGGGCGATATCATCACCTCTTTCATCGAGCTGTTTTCTAAGAAGTTCGATAGTCTCAAAAACATAGGTAAGCTTAGATGCTGCCTCATCACCACCGATGAGTCTATCTAGGTCTGCTTGTGTCTCAAGTGGGTCAGAGAACTTTGGTCCCTCACCTTTTATAAAACTCAAGTCCATACCCATTTCATCCGGGATCACAAGAATATCTGAAAACAAAATAGCCGCGTCAACACCAACGATGTCAAGTGGCTGAATGGTTACTTCTGCTGCTTTTTCAGGATTATGGCATAAGTTTAGAAAGTTTCCTGCTTCTGCTCTTACTGCCATATATTCCGGCAGATAACGTCCTGCCTGTCTCATCATCCATACCGGTGTGTATGGTGTCTCTTTACCTAAACATGCATCTACAAAAATTTTTGACATCTATTTTTTTCCTACCTTACCTAAAAAATATAACCCTACTGCAAGTGCAGCAATTGAAAGTGCGAAATACAACATCTCTAACGGTGTTGCAAAATTTGTATGCAGAACCCTTTGAAAAAAGTTTACAACCAAAACCATCACGATCACTTTTGCGATCTTGTCTTTAAGTTCATCGATCGAGTGTATTGCAAGCAATTGACTGCCATTTTTACCAGATGCTTCATCTATGTCTGAAATAAACAGTTCATAAATACCAAAAGCAAAGATGAACATTACAACTGCGATCAGATACAAATCTACCGCACCAATAATACCCGCAACGATATCTTCATGAAAATCCTCAGGATGTGCATGTGTAATGATGGTATTGAACGTATATACGGCAACACCCCAAATATCCATTGAAGCAACTACAAAAAGCACAATAGCCCCAAGTAAGCCAAAAATAACCGCTAAAAGAACAATAAATCTACTTCTCCAGATAGCACCTTCAAATAATTTTTCCAACATTAAGCATTCTCCTCTAACTTGATCCACTTTTGCGCAATACGCACTGAATTTGTCGCTGCCCCTACTCTTATTTGGTCAGCAACACCCCAGATATGTAAGATATTATCTGCATAGATATCTTTTCTGATACGTCCTACAAAGGTCTCATCTGTATCTGTAGCTGTTGTAGGCATTGGATATTCATTTTTAGACATATCATCCATCACTACAACATTTTCAAAATTAGCTAAAACTTCTCTTGCTTTATCTACATTGACATCTACATCATTTTCAAAGGTGATCGTAATAGACTCAGAGTGAGATCTTAAAACCGGTACACGCACACAAGTTGCAGATACTGCAAAATCAGAGTGCATGATCTTATTGGTCTCATTTACCATTTTCATCTCTTCTTTTGTGTA
>JAYEOF010000024.1:0-11355 GCA_034722695.1 Campylobacterota bacterium | reverse complement strand
GCTGCAGGGCAATATGCAAATGTTTTGCCATCCAAGGCTCATTCAGTAATTCCATAAATTCGTCATCTATCTGTATAGGTTCTAAACTTCCTATACGTATACGTCGTACACCACGTATGTAGCTCATTTTCTTAAGAAGTTTTGCCATGGAAGTATTATGGTCTTGTCCGTAACTTCCTACATTGGTTCCTGTAAGGATGAACTCTCCAAAACCATTGGCAGCAAGTTTGGTGACCTGTTCCAAAATGGTCTCCTCTTTATGAGATCTGGCATCTCCACGAACAGCAGGGATGATACAGTATGAACATCTAAAGTCACATCCCTCTTGTATCTTGATGAATGCCCTGCTTTTACCTACGAACTCCTCTACAATGGTGGAGTCAATATGTTTAAGGTCACCGATCTGATAAAAGGGTTCATCGATCTTGAGTATCTCGTTGATCTTCTCTTTTTCCGAGTGACCCATCACACCAAAAACTTTTTTATCTTCAAAAAGAGATTCGCCTTTGGAGTGTGAACCACAGCCTGCCAAAACTACCTTGGCATCAGGGTTTTTACGTTTCATAGAGGAGATGTAGTTACGTACTGAAGAGTCTGCACCATTGGTCACCGTGCATGAGTTTACGACAATGATATCACTGCTGTTTTCATCATTTGAGAGTTCAAATTCTCGTAACTTTGACATCATAACCTGCGTATCGAACTGATTGGTTCGACACCCAAAAGTCTTAAAATAGACTTTTTGCATCAATATAACCCTCTATCGGGCAAAACTTTATCTAGATCCGGTTGAGGCTTGGGAACATCTTTATCTACATAAATAGACTGCGTAGGGAAAGCAAGTGAAATACCCTCTTCTGCCTGAATACGTGAAATGATCTCTGCTGAAATAGTACTACGGAGAGTAAGTGTCGCATAAGAGTTGGTCAAATACCAGATACTTATCTTCATTCCATAAGGCTCAATAAGTGTAAAGATACGAGGTTCAACATTGGTGTTTTTCATACTGTATTGACTTCTCAGTTTGTTGATCTGTTTTCTTGTGATATCTGTATACCCTTTGGAATATTTTTTTGCTACCTCTTTAGCAATAGAAGATGCTTTAGATATATCAGAATCAAAGGTGACTACCAGGTCTATACCATCCCATACGGTTTTAAGTCCGGCATGAGAATAGTTAGCTATCATATCAGTAAATATGAAGTTGTTTGGTATAAAGATAATACGCCCTGCTCTACGATTTACCATAGAAGTAGTCAATGTTACATCTTCATGCATCGTCATACGAAGCATTGAAATATCTACAATATCTCCCACATACTCAACATTACCACGTACAAACTTCACTCTGTCTCCTACATGCACCGCACCACCGAACATGATGGTCAGCCAACCCATAATAGACATGAACCAGTCTTTCATCGCAATGGCAATACCGGCAGAAGCGAACCCCAGGATGGTAACGAGGTAATTCACATTCTCTATATATGAGAAAAGCAGTGTAATGACCAGAAGTGTCACGAAAGTAAAATTCAGTGCTTTATTGATGGTATAAAAACGATCATTATCTGACATATATCGACGAACAAGGTATTTTACCAATAAAAGAAAAAGTACAAAAAATAAAATGATCATACCGATGGAACTTGCTTTTTCCATCTCTCTTTTACTATCTGACTTCAGATTCAGTATGATTTCATCTATCTTCTTTTTATGAACATTTTGAGTTGTTTTAAAAATTTCAACAACAGGTGTAAATGTTTTGATCTTATCTTCTGTTTCTAAGAGTTCTTCATTATATTTTGTACTATTCTTATCAAGTAGAAGGACTTTCTTTAACAGCAGTTCTCTTTCTCTAAGTTTATCCATGACACTTTGGATAGATGTATATCTGCTGTCATATTCTATCTCATCAGATTGGAGCTTTTTTATGTATGAAAATGCAGAAATAATCGCAAATGGATTTCCCACTCTTGGTATATCTTTTATTGCCGGTGGTTGAAGAAACTTTTTAAAAGGATCGTTTTCATACTCTTTGAGTAGTTGTAATTTACCAACGAGTATAGATCTATTACCTTTGAGTTTTTCAAAAGCTTTTTCTTCTACTTTTGTACGTTTATACTTATTATCTAAAATTGTTATTTGTTCATCAAGGTGTATTTTTTGACTTTTAAGTTCTTGATATGTATGATAGTTACTATATATCTTTGCCCAAATATTATTTTCTTTAAGGCTTGTATCTAATAATTCTTTCTTATTTATAAGAGTATCGAGTTTATTTTGTACATTGGGACTTAATTTCTCTGTACTGGTTACATTTGTACCAACAGTGTTAATCTCTTCTGAAGTTAAAGGTATGATTTCTTCTGTAACACTAGTGATATTATTTTCTTCTGCAGCACTAATTGATGAAGTTATAAATAATGAAACAACGAGTAAAGCTTTTATCATTTATTGGCCCCAAATTTACTAAGTACTTTTTTTACAACCGCTTCATCTATATCTGAGACTACTTTATAGTCTCCCATTCCGTTAGGTAAGATAAATTTGATACTATTGTTTGCAGATTTTTTATCGAGGAAGAAGTGTTCATAGAAATCATCGACATTTTTTATAACATATTGAGTTGGCAGCGATGACTTTTCTAAAAGTGTTTTAACACTCTGAGCCTCCTCTTGCGTAAACAACCCGAGTTCTACTGCCAATGCATTTGCCATGACCATTCCTATGGCTACAGCTTCACCGTGTAAGTAAGTATTGTAGTTTGTCTCATTTTCAACCACATGTCCAAAAGTGTGCCCATAGTTTAACACAGCACGAATACCGGCTTCTTTTTCATCTTGATTAACCACCCATGCTTTAAGTTCTACACTTTTACGTATTGCCTCTTTGAGTACCTCTTCATCAGAAAAGTTGGCTTCTTTCAAAAATGTAAAATATTCTTTGTCAAACATCACAGCCATTTTCACTATCTCAGCGATACCTGCAGCAAATTCACGTGGAGGAAGTGTTTTTAAGAACTCCGGGTCTATATATACCGCCTTGGGTTGATAAAATGCGCCTATGAGATTTTTTCCGTATTTATTATTTACACCCGTTTTACCTCCGACACTGGCATCGACTTGAGAAAGAAGTGTGGTTGGGATCTGTATGAAGTCTATCCCTCTTTGGTAAAGGCTTGCGGTAAACCCTGTCATGTCACCTATCACCCCGCCACCAAAAGCAATGAGAAGAGATTTTCTGTCAAGTTTATCCTCAAAGAGTTCATTGAGGATATTTTCTATGGTTTCAAGATTTTTATACTCTTCACCATCAGGAATGGTCACTACATTAAGTTGTGGTGCGTCAATATGTTTCAGCAGTGTATCAAGGTGGTATCCTGCTACGGTTGGATTGGTGATGATGGCTACTTTTGTATCGAAAGTGAGTTGCGGCAGTGCATCTATGGTGATGTCATAAGTGATATTCGGAGTATGCGCTAATTCTATAGGGACGATCATCTGAGGAAACCTTAAAATAATAATTCAATTATTTTATCTCAAATGCCCTTAATCCCCTATTACCCTTCAGCTAAGGCAAAAGGAACCAGTAGTTTTGGATGTCTTGTTGTGGTAAGAAGAAAATCTTGTACTTTTGTTGAAATGAGTTTCATAAAATTATCACTATTGAGTCGTTTTTCAAAAGGTGCTATTTGCAGAATATCCTGCATATTGGCGATCTCCCGGATAGGATTTGCCACCTTTTGCTCGATGTTTATCTCCATATTAAAGATATGTGTCAATGTTTCATAGTGTTCTACGATCATCTTTTTACTCTCAAAGTCTCCCTCCGGATCAAAATCACAAAGGGTCAGTTTTAGACTTAGTGATTCAGAGATATCGAATGCTGTAGAGGAGATAGACTCCATCTTCTCATTTTCACTCATGAGTATCACACACTCTTTAATATTATAGAGAAGATTGTCCCCAAAAAGATAGACCAGCTTCCTAAGATCATAAAGTGTTGCTTTGAGCTCATCAGCTTCAAATGTTGCGATACTGTTGAGTACCAGACCGATATCATGCTGATTGATATCATACTCTATCAGTGTTTTTATATCATTATCATCATAACAGATAGAAAGTGTTACCTGTTCTGACTCCAATGCTTTTATCTCATCTATAAGTGCAAAATTATTTGGGTAAAGCACACGAACATAAAGTGATTTCTCTTCAAGTTTCTCTAGAAGATAGATGCTCTCTTTAAGATAAAGCAATGCATTTTCCTGATCATGCCTAAAATCCAATATCAGGTAGAGGTCTTTACCAAATGGCTCCGGAAATAATCCCATTCTTTTGTTGATGGTTTTATAGACACCGTCCAGTACAATAGGTTTACCTAAAACAAGGAGTGTATCATTGGGACGTATCATGGTCGCATTGTTTGGAATGATCTGTTTTTCATCACGGTAGACAGCAGCTATCTTCCATTTACGCTGAAGGATCGAACCCACATGTCTGTATGCATAAGCACTTCCAAAGGGTACATGGATCTCCATGATCTCACCACGTCCAAGTCCTACGTTCTGTGCTACGACCGGTACGTTGGGAAGGTTGTCATAGAGGTGTCCAGCCAACAGTTCATCACTATGCAGTATGGTAACATTTTCTTCATCACGCCCTATTTCATCATTATCCCATTGATTTATCAGTATGACTCTTACTTTATCGTCAATAAGACGTATGTTTTTAAGTGAATATTGTGCATCTTCCATATTTTCCATAATGATAAAAATATTTGAATATTTGACATCATCCATGATATTATTTAACTTGGAAAAACTGGTAGGGTCTATATGGATAAAAGAGATGTGTTTAGCCATATTCTCCGGTACAACACCTTCTTTATAGTATGCAACATAGTATTTATTCTCAGCTACCCTATTTTTGCTGATCCATTCTATAAAATGTTTAGCGATGCTGCCATCGGCGAGGATAAGTATGTTTTTCATATATCTCTTTATTTTCTTGGTTTAAAATCCAACAAGTGCATCTATGATACAATTATACTATTATTTTTTGAGGGATATTATAACACAATGCAATTTCAGATAGATAAAACCGATGGTAAAGCAAGAGCTTGTACCATTCAAACAGCTCATTCCACCATCCAAACTCCTGTTTTTATGCCAGTTGGCACTGTGGGTGCAGTAAAAGCCCTTGATGCGACAGATCTTGCTACTTTCATTAAACCTGAGATCATCCTGGGGAACACCTACCACCTTTATATCCGTCCGGGTGATGAGACCATCAGGACTATGGGAAAATTGCACGGTTTTACAAAGTACCCTAAAAGTTTTCTAACAGACAGTGGCGGGTTTCAAGCCTTTTCACTCTCTGACAATGTGAAGATAGATGAAGGTGGCATCACTTTTAGAAGTCACCTTGATGGGAGTAAGCACTACTTCACCCCTAAAAAAGTCATAGATATCCAACATAACCTGGGTTCAGATATCATGATGATACTTGATGACCTCGTAGCCCTACCCGCTACACAAGAGCGTATAAGTGCAAGCATAGAACGTACAACACGCTGGGCACAGGAGTCTATAGACTACTTTAGAGCCAAACAAGAAGAAGGTGTAGGTGTAGATCAAAATATCTTTGCCATTATCCAGGGAGGAACAGACAATGCCTTTCGTGAGAGATCTGCCAAAGAACTCTGTGCTATGGACTATGATGGGTTTGCCATCGGAGGACTCAGCGTAGGAGAAGCCAACCAGGACATGTACGACACTGTAGAGTGGACCACGCAGTTCATGCCCGAAGACAAACCACGCTACCTTATGGGTGTTGGTACACCCGAAGACTTGGTGGAAAATGTCTCACGGGGTATCGATATGTTCGACTGTGTTATGCCTACACGAAATGCACGTAACGGTACACTGTTTACAAGCTTTGGAAAAGTCAACATTAAAAAAGCTGAGTACACTACCGATGAAGGGCCTATAGACCCGGAATGCGGCTGTATGGTATGCCAAACTTACTCACGCTCCTATCTGCGCCATCTTTTCCGTGCCAGAGAGATCACTTACTTTAGACTTGGAACGATCCACAATCTCTATTATTATCTTGATCTTATGAAACAGATGAGAGAGGCGATCACTGAAGGTAGATTTGAGGCATTTAAAAGTAAGTTTTACAAGAAGAGAGAAGTAAAGTAAACCGGTTGTTTTGAATAGTTTTGAATAATAAAGAGTAATGTTGATATAATAAATTAAGTTTATTCTCTCCATAATGAGGAGTGAAAGTTATGGATACGCATAGTTTTATATTGGTACTGTTACTGGTTTTTGTAGGTGCAAGGGTTTTTGGAGAACTTTTTGCCTATTTTGGTATGGTAGCGGTACTGGGCGAGATCTTTGCAGGGCTTGTTTTGGGACCCAGCGGTTTTTCTCTGATCCTGCTCTCTGAAAGCGGTCCTTTGTTGAAGGTACTGGCCGAGATCGGAATTATGTTACTCCTTTTTGAAATTGGTTTTGAAACCGATATCAACAAACTTAAAGATGTCGGTATCCAATCCTCAGTTTTAGCCATTGGTGGCGCTATCATCCCTTTTACCTTAGGCTTTGTTACCTCTTTTCTCTTTTTAAACCTCTCTTTAAATGCATCTCTTTTCATTGGTGGAACACTCACTGCTACAAGCATTGGTATCACCATGCGTGTCCTGAAAGACATCGGTATTGCCACAGGGAAACGTGCACAGATCGTTTTAGGTGCCGCAGTAATGGATGACCTGTTAGGCATACTCTTTTTGGTGTTTGTATATGATTATATCTCTACAGGTGAAGTCTCTCTGGTACATACAGGTAAAATTTTTGCTTTTATTGTGATCTTTTTTGTGTTCACTCCGGTAGTTGCCAAAGGTGTTGCAAAGCTTATGCGTCATTTATCATTTAAACGTCGTGTTCACGGGTTTATCCCCAGCTTTATTATCTCACTGATCCTACTTTTTTCTTACATTGCATCTTTTTTAGGGATCCCCGAGATTTTAGGCTCTTTTGCTGCAGGTATTGCATTTTCAAGACGTTTTATTATTCCTTTTGCTTCTTATCTGCATCCCAATGAAGATGATCATGATTTCCTGGTACATTTGAGAGATAGAATGCACCCTATCATCTACCTATTTAGCCCTATATTCTTTGTTTATGTTGGGTTATCGATAGACTTGAGTGTGATCGATTTTGGCGATATGCACTTTTGGATGATCTCTTTATTACTGATATTTATGGCATTTATCGGCAAATATTCAGCAGCACTTATGGTACCTGGTATGGGTTTAAAAGATAAAACTTTTTTAGGGCTCTCTATGATCCCAAGAGGTGAAGTAGGTCTGATCTTTGCTGAGCTTGGGAGAACTACTGAAGCACTTGATAACGAGATCTACTCCATCTTGATCTTGGTGGTTGTAGTAACAACACTCTTGCCCCCTATTATGATGAAGTATTATTTTAGAGTTTAGTATTTAGTTTACATTATGAAAATTTCTTTTTCCAATATCTTTTCCATGTAGTTTTAAGGCTTGCTCTGGGGGTTGATCTTAGTTTTTCGGGAAGATTTTGTCTAAGATTTCTTTCTAAATTTTTTGTAAGCTTTTTATTTTTTACAATGGCATTAAAACCACCTGCTCCCTGTTGATGTGTTCCATAAATGGAGAATGCACTTACTTTGATTCCATTTCGTTTCAAGCTTCGTATATTATCACTCAATATGGCTTTAAATATCTTATCTTGGTTATATGGTATTTTCCATTTACTTTTAGGTATTTTTAGTTTTTTTGCATAAGAGTGAGCTGTTTTAGGCATGATCTGATAACGGCCGTAAGCACCACTTTTACGATTTTTAGTATGATAATTACCAGTGGTTGATTCATACTTTACCACTTTTTTCACTATCTCTTTCATCGTTTTATGGCTTACACCTGCATCTTTAGCCAGTTTAGCATAAGAGGCTTCAGCAGCTGTAACAGTTAAAAACAGAGCCATGAGAATGGCATATCCTCTTCTCATAGATATTTGTATAGTTGGTTTAGTTGATACCATTGATGGTATGATCATAAATTTAGCAGCAAGGTAGATAATACCTGTATATAATAATATTTCTATAGTGTTACTCCTGATCTAATTGATGTTGATTTGAATTTAAAAAAGATAAAATAATTTGAAATTGATCTTCAAATTATTTACAAGAGGCAGTATACAGAAAGTAAGTTAACAAAATCTTATAATTAACTTAAGGCATATGATAGTTTATGCTACTAAAAGTTTCAATTTTCTAATATCCAAGTTTTAGCATCGCCTATTTTATCGTATTCAAAGCTCTTTATTGTTGCTTCAACAAAATGGGATGATATGAGTTCAGCAAAAGCTACACCTATAGAACCCGTAACGAAAGCAAGTTTTTTAATCTCTTTATGATGGTTTTTAATAAATGTTAAGTGTCTGTTAAATGCAGCATAATCTTCCCAACCAGGAAATGATTTGGCATAAATAATAATTCCATTCAATTTTCCATACTCTTCAATAAAAGGATCTATGACTTTAACAGCTTTATCAAAATCTTCTTTTCTCAATGCACCATTAGGCTGTAATATTACAATTCCATTCTCTTTATTCAATATAGTATGTAGCATCTAGATCCTTTTATTAAGTTTTTATTATTCTAACATATTATAAATAATAATATGGAATAGAATAAAAATATGACAATTTGACATATAATTTATCAACTCCGTAAAAATACACTATAATTGAACCCTCTGAATAAACTATTAAGGGCAATACAATGGATGGAACAATGAAAGTAAGCTATAGAATGCTTTGTGACGGTGATGTATATAATGAGGTCAGCCTCATTGAAATACTTCAAAATGAAAAAGTGGCCAAAGCGATCAAAAGTGAATTTGCAAAAGGCTTACGTAATATTGCACTCTTTACTTCTGAAGATGTTAAGATTGAGATCAGTACAGACAAAGAGATCTTTGAGTTTGAAGCAGATAAAAAAGATTTTGCAGATCTCATCGAACTTGCTGAAGAAGATGCACGATCACACAAAAGGATAAAAAAAGGGTGTAGCGGTGTAGAACTTGTAGATTTTGTAACGATCTAAGAGTAGGCTCCTCTCGTTACCACGGTGTCCGTGGTAATGTCTACATTACTTTAAACTGCTAAGAAACTTCCAAAAGATAATAATATCGTATATGCATTACGACGGACACCGCCGTAACTAGGAAAACCCTTATGTTAAGGTTGATATAATTACTCCATTATAATTAATGGAGATACCTATGTCCTATACCATACTTGATGCTTCAAACCTTGAAGCCTATCTCTTTTCACTTCCAAAGATCAAAGCCTATTTTGATGCTGACTCACTCATTATCAATGAGATCGGTGATGGGAATCTCAACTTTGTTTTTTTGGTTACTTCAAGCTCTAATGCTTCCAAACAACTTATCATCAAACAAGCTGTACCCTACTTGCGTTGTGTGGGAGAAAGTTATCCTCTCTCTAAAGAGCGAATGACCTATGAGATCCGCTCCCTTGAACGTTTTTCACAGCTGAGTCCCCATATACCAAAGATCTACCATAGTGATGAAGAGATGTCTGTGCTTATTATGGAGTATTTGAGTACCCATATCATCATGCGTAAAGGGATGATAGAAAGCATAGAATATCCGAAGTTCGCAGAGCATATCAGCTCCTTTTTGGCAAATACGCTTTTTAAAACTTCTTCCCTTTACCTCTCAAGTTCTGATAAACGTCTGCTTATCTCACAATTTATTGGTAACAGTGAGCTTTGTAAACTCACGGAAGACTTTGTCTTTACTGCACCGTTCATGGAAGATGAAACCAATGCAGAGCTACCGGAACTCTCCGATATTGCACAGCGTATCGCAAACGATGTAGAATTGAAAACAAAGATACTGCATCTCAAATACACATTTATGAACCAGAGTGATGCCCTGCTTCATGGAGATCTGCATACCGGTTCCATTATGATCAACCAGGATGAGACATATGTTATTGACTCTGAATTTGCTTTTGTCGGACCGATGGGCTTTGATGTCGGTGCACTTATCGCAAACCTTGTAATGTCCTGGGTTTCTCATACTGTACAAGATGAGAATAGCAGATATTCAAATTTAATATTAGAAACTATCAATAGTGTATGGCAGCGTTTTGATGAAAAGTTCCGTGCCCTGTGGAATGAAAGAGAAGAGAGTGCTCTACTCACAAAAGGCTTTGCCAATGATGAGATATTAGGCACCTATCAAGAGCAGTATATGCAAAACCTTCTGCAAGAGAGTATCGGTTTTGCAGGGTGTAAGATCATCCGACGACAGTTTGGTATCGCAGGGGTAGAAGATATCCGGGGTATCCAAGATAATGAAGTTCGTGAAAAAGCAAACCGTCTTGCTATCAGCATTGGGGAACGATTTATAAAGCAATACCATACAGTAAAAAGTGTAGATGATATTATGAAACTAGTCAGGAGTTAAGATGCAGGGAAAATACAGACCGTTATGGCTCAATGATAATGGGGATTTAGAGGTATTAGATCAACGTTATTTACCTCATGAGAAGAAAGTACGCAGACTCACTACAGGTGCCGAAGCGACAGAAGCGATCTCAGACATGACCGTACGTGGTGCAGGGGTTATAGGGAATGTGGCAGCTATGGGAGTCTATCTGCTTGCACGTGAGTTTGGAGATGACAAAGCACGCATCAAAGAAGAAGCGATGAAAATACGCTCTTCACGCCCAACGGCAGTCAATCTTATGTGGGCTGTAGACAGAATGTTGGATGTTATAGATAAGAGTGAGAATATACTTAACGATGCCAAAGCAGAAGCCATAGCTATCTGTGATGAAGATGTAAAGCGCAGTGAGACTATCGGGAATATCGGCTGTGATATCATCGAGAAGATCATGCAGAAAAAGAACCTGAAAAAGATCAATATTTTAACCCACTGTAATGCGGGATGGCTTGCCATCATAGACAGCGGTACAGCATTGGCACCCATCTATGAAGCACAACGAAGAGGTATCAATGTCCATGTATGGGTGGATGAGACCCGTCCGCGTAACCAGGGGGCAAATCTGACTTCATGGGAACTTTTGGATGCCGGAATCGATCATACTATCATCGCAGACAATACCGGTGGACATCTGATGCAGCATGGCATGATCGATATGGCTATTACAGGTGCAGACAGGGTGACACGTTGTGGGGATGCGGCAAATAAGATAGGTACTTACTTAAAAGCATTGGCGGCAAACGATAACGGTGTACCTTTCTATGTAGCACTGCCCTT
>JAYEOF010000023.1:0-2628 GCA_034722695.1 Campylobacterota bacterium | reverse complement strand
TTGGGCTTGATTTACGACAATATTATATGCAAAAATCAGACTTAATGATATTGTCCAAAATAGAAATCAAAAATGAGTCGAACTGCATAATTTGGTTTATAATCATTCTCTATATGAAAGTTTACCGAAGGACGTACTTCATAATAAAACCAATCACGCCAGATATTTGCCCTCCACGTGAACGCAGTCACATAATTATTAATACCACCAAAGGTTTCAATTTGAGGTATTGGAGCAAATTTATCTATAGTGTAATGATATTCTGTATTACCGAAAAATGTTTGAGAAAAACCAAGACCTGTCTTTTCTTTATTACTCCAATAATATTGAAGTGATAAAGCATAATCCATACCATCTAAGATCTCTTGTGTTTTTCTGTGAAGCTGTAACCTAAAGAGTGATCGCTCTTTAAATTGTCTATCAAAATAAATATTTGTCTCTTCTTCAAATTCATCATCAAGAGAATATCTAAATATCTGTACAGGATCTATTAGCCACTCATTTGTTTTTATAGGCATATTATATCGAGCACTTACAAAAGGATCTGTACCTGATAACCCAAGTGCATATTTGGAATTTATACCATATTTTTCAGGTGCAAAATAGTTGATCCCTAGATTAGGATCCACTTTATCATCATCTAAATCCCCGGCTAATACGCCTTTCGTATTGTCAACTGTAACATCATTAATAAAGATCTTTAAATATTTCTTACTTTTACTAAAGGGGATCTGTGCACTGAGTTTGAATTCATAGTCTTCAGAATATTTTGACTCAAAAGTAGCTCCTGTGCGTACCCGTATATAAATATCTTCAGTCTCATTTAAATACTTGTTACTTTGAAAAAACGCATCTGCCAAGTTTACTTGATTTTCTAAAGAAGTGCTAGAAGCATCTAATACTCTAGGCGTAACCCGAGTTGAATTATCTTCCATATTTCCCAACCAAGAACTGATTTTTGTATCTATTTTGTCGGCCCATTCAACCACTGTTCCTGATATGCTTCTATGTGTGTCATCTATATAGTTAAACTCATCTTGTGTGCTCTGAGTACTGGTGTTCCTGTCAACTTCAGAACTATTATCTGCATACACAGCAGATGATAACAGTACCAGTATAATGATTCCCCTACTAATATTCATCTACAAAATCCCTAAGTTAATTTCATTAATGCATCATGCATATCAAAATAAGCAATAAAAAACTCAAACATTACTCGCCAAACTATTTCCATACAAAGGAAACAGAGGAAAAAATGATTGTCACAATTAAACGTTGATTGAAGGTCATACCGATTTTAACATCTTCTTCTATTGTAGTGGATATTTCAGAAAAATAAGAATTTTTGATCCACTTGGCAAGATACCAACTCAATATGGGAATAAAAACCGCACCGACACAGTAGATAAGAAGGAGAAGGGAGGGAGTGATAAATGTTGAAATGTTAAGAACTCTTTCATTGTCATCTATATTAGAGTCATATTAAACCAATTTTGATAAATAAGTATATACCGTAACCTAGAAAACCTGTGGTTTGCCACTGCTCAACGAAAATGATCTTCCAAGTGGTATCTGAATATCAAGATTCGTATTAAACAGCCGCTTACTATGGTTTCGAGAGCGTATCCAAACCACATCAGAACCATCATGGAAATAGAAGAATCGTGATTCACTGTCTAAAAATAATTCATCACTAATTGAGCCCACATTGACAAAGAATGTGCCACCAAGATCCTTGTTAGCAGTTGCTGGGCCAGAAATCACCTGTGGTAAATGATTGTGCCCAGAGACCCACAAAGCGACCTTCTCTTGTTGCAGTACTTTCTCAAATCTCTTAGAGTTGTGGATAACCCTACTTGTAATAGACCCTGTGAGACCGCTTTTTTTGAGTTGGGCGTGGCTAACAGTGATAATAATCTTTTCCCTGTTACTCTCTACCATATCTTTCCACCATAAAAATGTATCATCGGAAATATCTGTGCGAGAGGCGACGGATTGATCAGACAAAAAGAGAAATAGCAAGTTACCATATTTCACAGCATAATATTGAGCTTGAGGGAAAAATTTGTAGAATATTGGTCCTGAACGTACATCATGATTTCCTGCAATCTGATACCAATCTGTGACATTTACCTTGTTTCTTGTTTCAATAAACCAATTAAAATCATCATCATGACTTCTTGATTTAAGAAGATCCCCTGCGATAATGCCCATATCTACGGATCCAATATTTTCATTTACATCTGCAGCTGCTGCTTCAAAGACATTGCGATCAAGAGTGCTCTTAGGCTGTATGTCTGAAAGCATCCAGACCAGAAACTGTCTCTTGGAAAAATGTGCTTTTGCTTCCTGAAAACTGCCGTTTTGCACAGATACACATCCGGTAAGAATAAGAGTTGATAGAAAGATAAGATATATTCGAAACAAATTATCCATAAAAGTACCTCTAAAATTTAAAATAGTTATTTTTTATTGTATCATTTATTAATATTTCATAGAAAAGACTCTATACAGTTTATGTATAATCCAAAACCTTATAATCAAACATAGAATATAAGGTTACTCGCTATAGCGTTATGTAGTAATTCTTAAACAGCAATCAAAACCTTATAAAATTATATATTTTAT
>JAYEOF010000022.1:0-2638 GCA_034722695.1 Campylobacterota bacterium | reverse complement strand
GGTGGTATGCGTTTTTATGAACGTGCCGAGATCAAAGACATTATCTCTTACTTTAGAGTACTTTCCAATCCACATGATGATTTTTCACTTATTCGTATCATCAACAAACCAAAACGAGGTATCGGTAAAGCATCTATAGAGAAGCTTCAGAAGGCTGCGTTTGATGCACAACTTTCACTCTATAGTTATATAGAACAAAGTGTAAGTGGTACACTGCCTATAGTCATTAGTAAAAAAGTAGCTACTGCACTTACCAAACTGGTTGAAGATATAAAACTATTGCAAGAAGAGATACAAAACACTCTTGGAAACTTTATTACACTTTTTGAAGAACGTATCAAACTTAAAGACCACTATGCAGGTATGGTTGATGGTTTTGACCGTATCTTGAATATCGATGAGTTTTATGGATATTTCAGAGATGCTGTCATTAAAAATCCAGATCTTACACTGGATGAATTTCTCAATGATATCTCATTACAAAGTGACCAAGACCAAATAGAAGAAGATGCCATCACCATTATGAGTATCCATGCTGCAAAGGGCTTAGAATTTGAACACCTCTTTGTCATCGGTCTTGAAGAGGAGTTCTTTCCTCTTCTCGGTGAGGGGTGTAACATGGAAGAGGAGCGTCGCTTAGGCTATGTGGCTATCACCAGAGCCAAGTCAGACCTTACCCTTTGTTATGTTGACAGTCGTTTCTATAAAGGCCGCCGTAAAATGATAGACAAGAGCCGTTTCCTGGGTGAAGCGGGACTTATCCAGGATACCAGTCTTAAGATCACAAAGAGTTCTGCCTTTAAAAAAGGTGACCTTGTTAAACACAAGATCTTTGGTATTGGGCGTGTACAGGCAGCCAATAAGTCTGGTAAAGAGTATAAACTGCTTATTAACTTTGGTGGGAACAAGAAAGAGATTTTGAGCTCTTTTGTTCAATCGATCTAATGTAGGGTGCGTTTGCCAACGCACCAAAAACACAAATAAAATATAAAAATTTAATATAAAATCAAAGGTGCGTTGGCAAACGCACCCTACAGGATAATAATTGAACCGTCTCTTCGTGGTAAACAAACCAATATTTCGTACATCCAATGGCTATATGGGCTACGTTAAAAGAAAATACAACACTAAAAAAGTAGGTTTCTCCGGGACTTTAGATCCTTTTGCCACAGGGTGTCTCATCGTAGCCACAGGGCAATACACAAAACTCTTTCAGTACCTCAACAAAACACCTAAAAGCTACAAAGCAACTTTATGGTTAGGTGCGAACTCTCCCAGTTTAGACATTGAAAAAATAGACAGCATTAAAGAGGTAGCATCCTTTCCGCAAGAGAAGATAGAAGAGATATTACACTCTTTAAAAGGTGAACTCACCTACTACCCACCAAAATTTTGTGCAAAAAAGATAAATGGTAAACGGGCTTATGAACTCGCACGTGCTGGAGAAGAGGTAACACTTAAAACCATTACCTCAACCATATATGATATAAAACTTATCAACTACAATCATCCCTTTGTACACTTTGAAGCCAAAGTAAGTGAGGGTACATACATACGTAGTCTTGGCTCTCTCATAGCAGATCAACTAAATGTTGACGGGACACTTTCAAGTCTACATCGTATTCATGAAGGACAATTTTATTATGATGATGAAAAAGCCCTGAACCCATTCACACATTTAGCCCTTCCTTCCAATGTTTATACAGGGGAAGAGGAATATATAGAATTAGGGAAAAAGCTCTCTGTAGAGTATTTTGAGACGAAAGAAGATGGTGTTTACCTCATAGAAACTTCAAACTTCTTTTCTATTATTGAAATACTTGATAAAGCAGTTAAATATAGATTTAACAGAATACCAAAATTTGAGGAAATTTAATGCATACTATCAAAGCCCACGCGAAAGTAAACATCTTTTTAAAGATCACAGGACATAAGGACGGCTATCATACCCTTCTCTCAAGATTTGTACGAGTAGAAGACCTCTATGACACCATCACTTTTGAACCATGTGAGTGCGACACCTTTACCATAGAAGGTTGTGATGATGTTCCCACTAAGTCCAATACTATTTACAAAGCCTACAGTGCCTTACTGGAGCACAGTAACCGTGAAGCGTTATCTAACTTTTTTGCAAAGCATAAAGTAGTTGTAAGCAAACACATTCCAAGCCAAGCCGGTTTAGGAGGGGGAAGTTCAGATGCTGCAGCTTTCATGCGATTAGCCAATGAGGTTTGTGATCTACAAATAGAGACTGAAGCGTTAGCCAAAATGGGAAGTACCATAGGTGCTGACCTCCCCTTCTTCATTTACAATTACCCTTCTGCCAATGTATCTGGCTTTGGTGAAATAATCGAAGCATTTGAAGAAGTACCTTTAGAATTAGAACTCTATACTCCAGATATAGGTTGTGACACTACTGTAGTCTATCAAACTTTCAACAAATACTTATTGCAATACATCTCCCTTGCTTCATTCTTTGGCTGGGAAAGACTGGACTCAAGAACCATACTAAACCTTGTACCAGACCCTATAGCTCTCAACGATCTCTATCCTGCAGCTCTTGTTGCATACCCAGAGTTAGAAGAGCTAGATAGGGAAGGCTGGTTCTTTTCCGGAAGTGGGAGTACATTTTTTAGAC
>JAYEOF010000021.1:0-2659 GCA_034722695.1 Campylobacterota bacterium | reverse complement strand
TTAGTAAGTAATATAACAAAAAATCTAATACAAGGAGCCACCTATGGCAAAAGTTTTAAAGAAAAAGTCGGCAAAGAAAAAAGTAGTTGCTAAGAAAAAAGCACCCAGAAAAATTAAAAAAGCTGTAGTTAAGAAAGCTACTGCAAAGAGAGTTAAAAAAGTAGTTGCAAAGAAAAAGAGAAAAGCAGTAACGAAAAAAGTGACAAAAGCAGTGTTGAAGAAAAAACCTTCTACAAAAAAGGCTGTTAAAAAAGCTGTGAAAAAAGCAGTTAAAAAAGCTGCCTAACCTCAAGAGATAGAAGAACTTCTATCTCTGTTTCTCCGTATATAAAAGTGATTTTATAGCTCAAATGGCATTTTTGAATACTCCTCTAAGATGTAAGATATTGCATGAACATTATACGTTAAATTCATAACAAAATGGTTACTCACCTGAGTGTTTTAAACGCTAAGTTTCTTCAATATATGTTCACCCTTTTTTATATGCAGTGTAATGATCGCCAGTTCTTCTTTCAAATCAGTAATCTCATTTTCATTTATGCTTTTTTTTGCTTTTTGATCGAGTATCTCTTTTCGGGATCTTAATTTTATTAAAAAACGCTGCATAGATTCTTTTTTTCCTGTTTTTTGAAACAGATTTAATACAAAAGATGTTTTTGGACGTATTGTAGGTTTTTCTATACCCATTGAGTACCCTTCTTTTTCTAGTATTTTCATCACGGACGGATAGAAAAGCCCTATATTAATATTAAAAGGTAACAAAATGGTAACACTATTTCGCCTGATATGTTATAAGAATGTTATCTCTTTTTCTTATTGTTTCATATCAATTAAATGGAGATACTCATGAAAGATGAAATGGTTATATCGGAAAAGAAACTGGCAAAGCTTGCGAAAAGAGTTTCCAAAACGTTTACTATAAATGAAGAGGAGGCAATGGAAGTCATCTATGAAGAGTGGGATCTTGTTGAAACCCTTTTTCATGCACATACAAAAGTCAAAGCCGTACACGCGCATCTCATAGATGAGATAAACTACACATATCGGATAGCATAATGCAGTTAAGTGTAGAGAACTACATGGTGCACCATTATCCGGCCATAGAGACGTTTCCTTCTGCGGCAAAAAAAGTATTGTTCTCTACGATGAAAAAGCTTTTTCATGAAAACCAGATCAACACTTTTATGGAGGAGAATGCACATAAAGATACCTTTAGTTTTATAGAAGCTATTCTGGATCATTTTGATATCTCTGTGGCATTGAAGACAAATGAGTTAGCTCGTATTCCTACCTATGGACGCTTGGTGATCATTGCTAATCATCCTCTAGGAGCGTTGGATGCCATGGCACTTTTACATCTGCTTAAAGATGTACGTAAAGATATTAAAATAGTGGCAAACTCTTTTTTATATCAGTTTGAGAATCTCAAAGATATCATCATCCCGGTAGATAACATCAATGGAAAGATGGATAAAGAGACGGTCAAAGGCATTTATAAAGCGTTGGAAGCAGAACAAGTCGTGATCATCTTCCCTTCCGGAGAAGTAAGTAGAGCAAAGCCAAATGGCATTAAAGATACACCATGGAAGAGTGGATTTTTAAAAATAGCATCCAAGATGCAAGCACCGATACTTCCTGTCTATATCAAAGCAAAAAACTCTAAAAACTTTTATCTGCTCTCTATGATAAACCGTTCTTTGGCAACAGCAACACTTCCCCATGAAATGTTTAAGGCAAAAGGGAAGACCATAGAATTCAAGATAGGAAAACCCATCCCTTTTGATGCGTATAGTTTACCAAATCTGTCAAAAAATGAGACAGTCAAACTTCTTAGGAAACACCTCTATAAAGTAGCTAAGAATCATAAACCGGTCTTTGCAACACAAAATGAGATATCTGTTCCGGAAGTGAGATCTGAGCTCAAAGCAGAACTTAAAAAAGGAACACTTCTCGGAGAGACAACAGATGGTAAAAGCATCATAGTATATGAATCAGAAAAAGAGAACTGTGTGATCAAAGAGATAGGCAGATTGCGTGAGATCTCTTTTCGTCATGTGGGAGAAGGCTCTGGAAAAAAACGAGATATAGACGAATATGATTTTTACTATAAACATATGATCATATGGGATGATGAAGCACTGGAGATCGCCGGTGCATATCGTTTAGGTCTTTGTAAGGAGATCATAGAAGACTTTGATGTGGATGGGTTGTATACGGAAACACTTTTTAGGTTTGATGAAAAATTTGAGTATTACTTTGAGCATGGATTGGAACTTGGAAGAAGTTTTGTTCAGCCCAAGTACTGGAACTCCAGGGCTTTGGATTATCTTTGGCAGGGGATAGGTGCTTATGTCAAACAGCAACCGAATATTCGTTTCCTTTTTGGCGCAGTGAGCCTCAGCGATTCTTTCAATTCTAAAGCAAAAGGGATGCTGATCTATTTCTATACGCATTATTTTGGTTCAGATGAAGCATTGGTGAGTCACAAAACACCTTATCGTCATCCTGCATGGATAGAAAAACATTGTGAAGAGATATTTGCAGGAGATGACTATAAAGCAGACCTTCGTACCCTTAAAGAGGAACTGGGTTTTATGGGCTATGCAGTACCAACACTCTATAAACAGTATGCAGAACTCTGTGAAGAGGATGGTGTGAA
>JAYEOF010000020.1:0-2668 GCA_034722695.1 Campylobacterota bacterium | reverse complement strand
AGGAGATGTTATGATGTATTATAAAAATAAAAAAGGAAAGAATCATTATTAAAATATTGATTATAGAAGATGATCCGGAGCTGGCACTCATCTTAACAAACTACCTTACTAAATTTGATATGGAAGTCATTGGTGCGGAAGATCCTTATATTGGACTCTCTTTATTGACTCAACATAAATTTGATCTGGTCATCTTGGATCTGACCCTGCCCGGGATGGATGGATTGGAAGTGATTCCCAAGATCAGAGAGATAAGCAATATTCCTATTATCATCTCTTCTGCACGAGATGATATAACCGATAAAGTGATCGGTATGGAACGCGGAGCAGATGACTATATGCCTAAACCTTATGATCCCAGAGAACTTGTAACACGTATTAAAACGATTTTAAGACGTACACACAGCATAGAGGAAAAGATAGAACAAAAAGAAGAACTTTTTGTAGCAGACCTAAAATCACATACCATTACCTTTAAAGGGATATTCTTAGAGTTGACTGCTGCAGAATATGATATTTTAGGGATGTTGATCCAGCATAAAAATGGTTCAGTCTCCAGAGAACAACTGCTTTACGAGAGTGAACATATTGATGATGACAGTTCCATTAAGAATATTGATGTTATTATCTCTCGTATCAGACAAAAAATTGCTAAAATAGACTCTGAACATGTTTATATCAAGCCTATTCGTGGTGTAGGGTACCTTTTAACAGATCGCGTATGAGAAATCTCTCTGTAACCACATTTATACATATTCTTTTTTCTGTAGCGATCGCAATTCTGATCGCTACTTTTTTACTCTTTCTCTCTTGGAATGAAGATCGTCATAAGATAGATGAGTTTAAACATTATCAACTTATTTCCATGACCTTTCTCTCCAACTTGCAATTTAGTCCAGATAAAGAAGCACTTGAAAAACTTTATAAAGATCTGAGGGTGAAACCTATCTCCTTAGCGGAGACCAAAAAAGTAAGACAAGAGATTGAAACAAGTGGTAAAACCATTTTCTCCGGAGGTTCTTCATTAGGACGAGTACGTGTGTTCAATATAGATGATACACATTATATTTATGGACAACGTATGGGACACAATCTTATGCTTAAAGACAACAGACCTAAAAATTACTATTTTGAGATCGCTGTGACTTTAGGTATCTTTCTTATAGGATTATTGCTGTTACTTTATTTGGCTGTTTTAAAAAAGTTATTTCCTCTACGAAAACTACATAAGCAGATACAAAGATTTGCTCAGGGTGATATGAATACACGTATTACTTATGAACATGATGATGAGATAGGGAAGATAGCAAAAAGTTTTGATGATGCTATTTTGCATATTAATGAGCTGAGTGCTTCTAAAAATCTTTTTATGCGCAACTTGATGCATGAGCTCAAAACCCCGATAACCAAAGGACGTATCGTTGTTGAGATGTTGGAGGATGAGGCAACTAAAAAGATACTGGTTCGTGCATTTGAACGTATGAATGAACTCATCTCTGAACTTGCAGAGATAGAGAGGGTCACCACACAAAGCTTTGAACCAAATTACGAGTATGTGACGATCGAAGAGATAGTACAAAAAAGTCAGGATCTTTTAATGGCAGAGAGTGGTCATGTAAAATTGGAATTCAATAACAGAGCATTGACAACGGATGTGAAATTGATGGCTTTAGCGATTAAAAATCTACTTGATAATGGGTTAAAATATGGTCAAAAAAAGTCTGTTATACTTCGTTCGAATGGTCAAACCATTGAAGTTGTCTCTGAGGGAAAAAAATTACAGCATCCTTTGACCTATTATACAGAACCTTTTTCTCAGGAAGAGAAAAGAAGCAGTGGATTTGGATTGGGACTTTACATTGTGCATAGTATTTTAGAAAAGTTGGGATATCACTTAGGCTATAGATATGAAGAGGGAAAAAATATCTTCATGATAGAGATGCAAAAGAGTTGCACAATCTAATGCTTTTCGATATTAGTCGAAGCTTCAGTGAGAAGAATTGATGTGTGGCTTTGCCATACATCAAGAAGATTATTTAATAGCATCTGCGATCAATTCTAACGGATTTTTAAAGACAGTCTCTACCTCTGCATTGTTCATCGCTTCAGAGAGCTGCATTCTACAAGCTGAACACTCAGCACTTACATAATGCGCTTTAGTTTCTTTGATCATAGCTGCTTTTGGTTTTCCTGCAGCCTCGGCAAAATGAAACTTTTCTGTTTGCATTGTTACTCCGCCAAAACCACAACAACGGTTAGGATCACTCATCTCTACCATTGGGTAATTCGGTGCAAGCAAGTTACGAGGTTGTTTGTAAATCCCTTGTACTTTTCTAGCGTGACACGGATCATGGTATGTTACTGCTTCATCAAACTTTTTACCCTTCTCTTTAAGTCTCTGTTGTAATTCTGTATTATCATCAAGCCATGCGGTAGCCATATGTATTTTTTCAGCTACCTTTTTAGCCCTGGCTTCCCACTCTGGCAACTCGTGATTTTTAAAGAAGACCTGCCAATCATGTTTTACCATAGCAGAACATGTTGCTTCCGGTATAAGCATAGCATCACACTCATCCATAAAACTTTCAAAGTACTCTATGTTTTTCTTGGTCATGTACTCAACTGAACTCACATCACCCGTAAAGTATGCAGGTGCACCACAACAAAG